>JAQWCB010000118.1 GCA_028707375.1 Bacilli bacterium
TCGAATAGATGAACGGGAAAATATTGCATAATATTCTCTAAATCCGAATCGCTGAAAAAAGTTATTTTCTTATTTAGACATTTAATAATATATCGATTCCGCCTCGTGTGCGACAAAAAGACTGCATCAGATTTTTTAAAATTTCTTATATAGATATTACCAATGTGGTCCATCACCTTAAATGTCAATTCATGGGAATTAATCTGCATTTCTCGACTCATGAGCGTATATGTCAAATCTGAATAGTCTTCTTTTATCTTTTTTAATATAAGCAACTTATCATATATAACAAGAGATGTTAATGGGCTTATATAGTTAATACTAGCATTGGATTTTTGAATAATTGTCATAAACTTATTCACGCTTAAATCAGTTGGAACAATTTTAACCTTCCCCACTTTAGTATATTTACGCTTTAGATAATATTTAGTATTTGAACTGATGAGTCCTATTATATTTAAAAATTTAGACATCCTTTGCCTCTGTGTCATTATTATATCAAGATATTGTCTTTTTTCCTACTTTATATAACAATTGGAAAATAAACATTTCACTTAGGTCAAGCGTAAGTGATAAAATTATATCAAGTGTAGAGGATATTAGTATGAATGAAAAAAAATTGATGAAAGTAACTGTTCCGTGTCAATTCTATATATCAGATATGGATATTCACGACCGCGCTTTACCGAGTCACATTTTGCAAAAGTTTCAGGATGCAGCAGTTATTCATGCTTCAGCGATTGGCGCGGGGTACGATGATTTAATTGCGGATGACCGAATTTGGGTTGTCACCAAGATTCGCTATACCATCATTGAGCAAGTTCCGGAGAATATTCCTTTGAACATTACAACTTGGCCACAGCCAAAAGGAACAATGGATTTTTGTCGTGATTATTTAATAACTGATAAAGATGGCAAGACACTAATCAAAGGAACTTCGAAGTGGTGCATCACAAATGTTAAGACAAGGCGTTTAGTGCGAGCGCGCGATTTTGATTATTTAAATGGCAATGGTATATATTGTCTCGATAAAAATTATGAAGATCCTTACTTTAATTTGCGCCCTTTTGATTTTTCATCTTTAGAGCCCGTGCTCGTTCATCAAGTTAGATACACAGATCTTGATCACAACATGCATATGAACAATACTAATTTCGCTTCACTTTCGATTGATTCAATTGAAAATATCGAACAATATGTCGTCCAAGAGATGCAAGTGAATTTTTTATGCGAATGTCGTTATAAGGACACTATCAAGACCTATGTCAAAAAAAATAACGAATTGGAATATGAAGTAATGGGCGTAAAAAATGATGGAATTATATCTTTTCATACTTTTATGAGACTAAAACATATATAATAAACAATAGTAGGAGAAACAATAATGGTAAACAAAGATAAAAAAGCAGTAAATTTTGCCACAAGAATTAAAAATTTTGATAATCAAACTTGGGTTGTTCTTGCCTTAGAATTCATTTTTGGAGTGATTCTCATTGTTTTTGATGTAAACTTTTTTATAAATTTAGCTAAAGGCATTCCATTTTTAGGTGAAGATTATCATTCTTACGAGATCGGAATATCAATATTCCTTCTGATCTTATGTCTCATCATGATTGTAATCTTTTTCTATGATTTATTGTTCCGCAATTATGAGAAAGAAAAAGAGAATTACATTCCCAAAGCTGTCCACGATGGGAAAGTAATTGACATATCTGAAAAAAAGTCTAAAGACACCAAAGATAATTTACAAAAATAGTATTTGAACTATTTAATATTTTTAAAATAATACATAGCTAACACGGCTGCCGTGGCTAGATTCAACGAATCTACATCTTTTGATTGTTCAATCTTAATCGCGTGACCATTAGCAAAACTGTCTGGTAAACCAGTAGCCTCATTACCAAAGACCAAAGCGTAATTTTCATTTGTTTTCTTTATCTCCTTCAATCCTTTGGCTGATTGCAACATGAAAGGATAATACAGTCGAGAATAATCCGATAAATATTTTGCAAAAGAGTCAAAATGTTGAATGCGCATAGCAAAAATAGCACCCATGCTCGCTCTGACTGTCTTGGGCGAAAAACTGTCAGCGCTCGGATCGATAATAGCTAAATCTCTGTAACCAAAAGCTAACATTGAACGCATAATATTTCCTAAATTTCCCTGATCGGATGGATTTACCAAGACAATATGTTGATTATTTTTTTCAAGCAAATCTTCAAATTTATAAAAAACACCTATTACGTGGTCGTTCCCCTTTTCTCTCAGTTTATTAAAAGCCTTGTTAGAGAAAATAATCTTATCTTTTGAAACGACTTCACTCAACTTTTTAAATCCTGGGGTGTTGATAGCTTCCTCGGCAACATAAATACACTTTAAAGAAGATGGTCGATATTTAAGCAATTCAAAAGTTGGATAAAATCCAGCGGTATATGAATAATCAGCACTCTTAACATAAGTCTTAATCATAGAAATATTATATCAAAAAACCCACCTTCTGGTGGGCTTATTTTCAGAATTAATTAGCAACAAATGGTAACAAAGCCATAAATCTTGCTCTTTTTATAGCAATTGCAAGTTGACGTTGATACTTAGCGCTGGTGCCTGTTATTCTACGAGGAGTAATCTTCCCATTAGGTGAAATAAATTTCTTAAGAAGTTCAACATCCTTATAATCAATATGTTTGATCTTATTCTTTGTAAAATAACAAACCTTTCTTCTTACAGGTCTTTTTCTATACATTTGAATTTCCTTTCTGTTTTAGAACGGCAATTGATCATCGGTTGCATCGATACCTAAATCGGTATCATCGCCACTTTCATCACTATCAATATCTTTATTGTTAGGCGCGTTATAAGATGAGGAAGAATTATTTGATTCTCCCTTACGTTCTAAGAATTGAACCGAATCGGCAATAACCTCTACGACATTTGTGTTGCGTCCATCTCTATTCTGATATGAGCGCTGATTTAAGTGTCCATCGACACCCACAAGACTACCCTTAGTTAAAAATTTCGCAATATTCTCCGCTGTAGCATTCCATGCTGTGCAAGGAAAGAAATTAGCGGTTCGTTCACCACGATTTTTTTGATAACTATCGACAGCGAGTGTGAAAGAAACAACTGAGCTGCCACTGTTAGTCTTCTTTAGTTCGGGATCTCTAACGAGTCGCCCAACTAATACTACTCTATTAATCATATTTTTCTCCTTTAAAATTAATAAATCTTATTCGGAAACAGTGATTAAATAACGCAAAACATTTGAATTAACTCTTGTCAGACGATTGAATTCATCTAAAGTAGCTTGTTCAGCAATTTCTACTTTTAGTACAAAATAGTAACCCTTGACTTCCTTTTTGATTGGATAGGCTAAGGTGCGAAGTCCCCATTCATTGACATCAATGACTTTGCCGCCATTGTCAACAATGATTTTCTGGAGCGATGCACTTTCAGCTTTAACGCCTTCCGCATCAAGTTCGGGTTTCAAAATGTACATGATTTCGTATTTCTTTAACATGTTGTACCTCCCTTTGGTCTTTTGGCCATTAAACTCTTAATGGCAGAGAGTATTGGTTTCTTTCTAACCATACCATAGTTAATGATAATGGATTAGGCTTTAAATGTCAAAGTAAAATACACACTGTTTCATCTATATATAAATAATTATATATCATTAATTAGGAGTTTTTCCAATTATCGTTTTTAATGATCTAACTATTCCTTTTCT
>JAQWCB010000119.1 GCA_028707375.1 Bacilli bacterium
TGACAGTACATTTAATAAGATTAAGAATTCAGTCTTGCTAGAAGGGAAAAATATGAAAAAAACTAAATTATTATGTTTATTAGGAGTTATCACTCTTTTAGGGGGACTTACGAGTTGTGGCGACGATTCATCATCTGTCGCCTCTAACTCCTCATCAGAAAATGTTGTTAACATTCGTTTTTGGCATACTTTTGGTCAAACTATTACGAGTGGAATTGAATCGTATATCGATGATTTCCACGATTTAGTGATGGAAAAAGAAGGTGTCGATGTTGAAATTAAAATGGAATATCAAGGAAACTATGACGATATTGAAAAGAAGGTTATTTCTGGTTTTACCGCCAGCAATACTCCGACAATCACCGTAGCTTATCCTGACCATGTTGCGGATTATCTTTCGCGCGAAACTACTCCGGACGAGTATGTGGTCAATCTTGATAATTACATGGATGATGCGCAGATTGGTTTTGGTAAAGAAGAATATCTTGGCGATCAAGGAAAAGATGACTTTGTTCCCGCTTTTATGAAAGAAGGTCAGGAATACGCACGTCAAGGAACATATTCTTTACCGTTTATGAAATCGACGGAAGTTATGTTTTACAATGAAACATTGCTCGGTTCAATATTAAAGGATTACAGTCCGGAAAATATCGGACACGATTTGATGAAAAAATACTTGGAGAGTTTAAGTTGGGATCAATTTATGGATCTCAATCGCTACATCAGTCAGAATAAGGCTAAATATAGTGATACGCTTAAAGTTCCTTGTGTCTATGATTCTGATTCGAATCTATATATTTCTCATTCTTATCAAAACGAAATCCCCTTTATTTCAATTGGAGATGATGGTAAGGGTTCGATTGATTTTAATAATAGCGAAGCGAAAGCGATGGCTAATAGGTTTAAAGCAGATTACGATGATGGTTGTTTCACGACCCGCGGAATCACTGGTGAATATGGTTCTAACTATTTTAAGAATGCCGAGTGTGTATTTTCTATCGGTTCTTCAGGTGGGGCGGGATATCAGAGCCCAACCAATAGTTCATTTGACTTTGATATTTGCAAGGTCCCATTCGCTAATGACAATCAGTTGTACGTTTCTCAAGGGCCAACACTCGCTTTGTTAAAATCTAAAAAGTACAGCGATTCGGAAAATGAAACAAAGATTAAATATGCTTGGAAGTTCTTAAAATATATAACTAATACTGAAGTTAATTCCGACTTGTGTTTTAACGATTCCGAAGGATATGTTCCGGTTCGCAACTCATGTTATCAGTCAGATTACTATAAAGAGTTGATGGAATACGATGATGAATTTGCTCACAATGCTAAAGTTGTGGTAGAAGATATTGACGGTACTTACCTCAATACGGCTTGTTTTGCCGGATCGGCAACGGCTCGTGATGCTGTCGGGGGAATATCAACCTCGCTTTTTGCCGGAACTGATACTGTCGATTCAGCTTTTGCAGAGGCTGAGCGTCAAGTAAGATTGGCAATGTGATAGTAAGGAGCGAATATGAAAAATAATAAATTATTAACTTTGGCGATTGCTTGTTTAGTTACAGTTGGTCTAACTGGATGCAATGAGACATCCACGAGTGTGGTTTCTGATCCAACAGCTACTTCTTCGCTTCCTGAATGGGTTGATTATACTTCACAAATTTCTTTAGATCACGATTATAAAGATCATGATTTTTATGCTGATGGCATTGGGAAAATGACTTTAAAAACTCCGATTGATGGTGATACAGCTCACTTTTATCCGGTAGTTACTGCTACTTCTTCCGATGTAGTCAAATCGCGTTTCTATGGAATTGATACCCCTGAATCGACAGGGCAGGTCCAAGAGTGGGGAAAAGCCGCTTCTAATTTCACCAAAGAAAAATTGGAAACGGCAGCTCAGTATGGCACGATTGTTGTTTCTTCGCCCTTTAGTGAATACAAAAAGCCTGAAACTGATGCGACCGGAACTCGTTATCTTTCGTTGATTTGGATTAATTTGGATACGAAGGATGCTGATTATACCGATTTGACTTTATTGAATCTTGCTATTGTTCAAGATGGTTTTTCCTATGTTAAAGGCGTAGGAGAAATACCTAATTACGCTAATACTTTCTATTCGGCTGAAACGCAAGCCAAAGCTTATGAGCTTCACTTATTCTCGAAAGATCCTGATCCGTTATTTAATTATGGGGACTATGTTGATACCTCACTTTTAGACATTAAGAAAGAGATTGAAAAAGAAATAGATGATCCTGACTATAAAAATGCTTATGACAATGTCAAAGTTCGAATTCAAGGAACCGTAGCGGGATATTCTAATAATATATTATATTTGGAATCTTATTTCTCAACTGAAAATGGTGGACGAAATGGCGGTGAATATGCCGGTATCAATATTTTCTGTGGAATGAATTCCATTCCTTCAAAATTCCAAGCCGTGAATACATACATTGAGGTTTGTGGTTTGGCTTTGGATAACAAGACTTTTGGTTTCCAAATTTCTGATGCTACCTTTAAACGATTCTCAACTGATCCTAACGATGCGACTGTTCTCATCGCTCCGGAAGATAATACTGACGAATTTCAATTGCATACTTTCGAGAAGACAGCCAAAGAATTGGACGATAGTAAATATGAATGTTTGAATTGTAGCGTTGAAGTTACCGATGAAGTTGTTGTCGACAGCTACTATATTAATGATGATGGTGAAATAACGATTGGGTTGAAAGATTGTGACTTTGGTGTCTACATTCCTTTCCTATTTTATGGAAATAGTGAAAAACCTAATGATGTTTGGAATGATGAATCTGACTTTATGGGAAAATCTTTCAAACTATCTGGTATTTACACCTATCACATTCAGACAAGTGGGAAAATCGTATATCAGGTGACTTTGCGTGATACTAATGATTTTGTTACTTCAAACGTTTAAGAATAAGGAGATAAATAATGTATTGTTATCATTGCGGGAAAAAAATTGATGAAACTAAAGTAAAAAGTGATCCGACTACTATTGCGAAAGTTGAAGAAGCTAAGGCCGATACTTCCGTGAGTTACATTTGTCCGCGGTGTGGGCATTTGATTCATTCAAATCCAACCGAAGCCGATGTAAAATCACTGGCAGCAGCAGCACATGCAGAAATGCAGCGCGGTCGAAATTCTTTTGCTTCTGGCATGGGATATAGTTTAATTGGAATCATTTGCTTGCTTATCGCGATTATTTTCCTTCGCTTGGCTCACAAGCCCGGTTTAAATTATGCTTTACAGGTTGAATCTTCGGAATTTATTGTTTCAATGATTCTATTTGTTGTATGTACTATTCTTATTATTATTGGTATAGTATTAGTGACAAAAGGAGTTTTGCAACAGCGAAAATATAAAGTGTTACTAGATTCTATTCAAAATAAAACTTTCTATCAATAAGTTATTAGTTATTATGTAAAACACATATGTTTTACTTAATATATATGCTGGTCTATTTATTTGTCGGCTCAGTATTTATGATATGAGCCAATGCGCATTGTGAAAATAAGGAGGAAAAAATGAAAAAGAAATTATCTCTCACAATTGTCAGTCTTATGTGTTTAGGTGTATTGGGATTACAATCATGTAATGACACATCATCTAATGTCGGAACTACTTCGGAAGCCACAACTTCAGAGGAAACTACATCAACGGATGATGTGGTCTATACTTCTGTTTCAATTACGAATAAA
>JAQWCB010000120.1 GCA_028707375.1 Bacilli bacterium
ACAGACAGACGCCTTAAGGTCTATCCTCAGTTACGAAAAAGAAAATTTAAGACTTAATAATACAGGCTACTAATATGCAACTAACACTTTTTGAACCTACAAATAAAAGATTTTCACGAAACACGTATCACGACAAAAAAGGTCGGTTTTGTTCGAAAGAAGAAGATATGAAAAGAAGATTGGAGTACTGGAAGAGAAAAGCAGAATCATACGAAAGAGCATATTTAGCAGTGAGTAAACGATTAATTAAAATAGAAAGAAATGAGCAGTAATATACTATCCAACACAGAAATATCTGAGAGTTACGAAAGAAGGCTCCAAGTTGAAAAACTAACTCCGATAGGAAGAGAAATTATTGAAAATTATAAAGCGGTGAGGGTCGATTCTAAAACAATAAAACTTGTTAAACCTGACAATTACGTGTTCAAAAAAAATGAAAAACTTTCCCGAAAAAGAAAACATTCTAAGAATAAAAAATAAAATAATTTCCCAAAAAGAAAATTATGAGGAAAACATCAAAGAACACATTAGATAGAATATTCAGCGAATATATTCGGCGAAGAGACTCAGATAAGAATGGTTATATTAGATGCATCTCATGTGGTAAAATCGTTTATTGGAAAGAGTCAGACTGTGGTCATTATATCAACAGAAGGCACAACTCTACAAGATACGACGAGGTAAATTGTAATGCTCAATGTAGGTCATGCAATAGATTTGATGAAGGAAATATATATAATTACAGAAAAGGGATAATTAAAAAATATGGCGAGCAAGCAGTTGAGTTAGTTGAAATAAAAAAACACAATTATTGCAAGCTTGGTCAATTTGAGATAAATGTTTTGGCAGAAGAATATAGGCGAAAATTAAAAGAGATAAAAAACAAATAAAATGTCGGGATGGATAAAAACATATAGACAGTTAGTAGATTGGGAGTGGTATCAAGATTCTCAAATGGTACACCTACTCTTGCATCTTATTCTAAAGGCGAATCATGCTGATTTAAAATGGAGAGGAATAACGATAAAAAGAGGGCAGCTTTTAACGAGTAGAAAGAAGCTGTCTGTTGAAACTGGAATTTCAGAACAATCTATTAGAACCTGTTTAGAGCGTTTACAATCAACCAACGAAATAACCATCAAATCAACCAACCGAAATACGGTCATAACTATCACAAAATATGATACTTATCAATCAAGTGAAATTGAAATCAACCAGCAGATCAACCAGCCAACTAACCAGCAATCAACCAGCCAACTAACCAACAATCAACCAGCAACCAACCAACCATCAAACAAGAATGATAAGAATTATAAAGAATATAAGAAGAATATATTATCTGAAATCAATTCAGATGACTTTCCTGAAATCAATTCTGATTATTTAGAGATTACTAAAGCATTTCATGCTCTATTCAGGAATAATTTGATAGAGGCGGGAGCATCAACAACAATTATCGATAGAGCAAAAGGCACGTGGGTTGATTCAATTAGGCTAATGATTGAAGCGGATGGATACACAGTTGAAGATCTTCGAGACGTGTATAAGTTTTTACAGAAAGATGCTTTTTGGAAGCAGAATATATTGAGTACTTCAAAATTAAGGGAACAAATGCATAAAATTAAATTAAAGATAAAAAATGGAAATAGTAAAACAAGAGAAGCAACAAGTTGGGAGGAGCTTGCAGAAGTTGTCTCCTCTTTCGCTGATTGAAAAGGATGGAAAACAGTATATGTCAATTTACGAAGGGGAGTTGACACAGGCTGAAATGGCAAAATGTATGGCAAGGCTGAAAATTGCCTTTCCTTCGCTACCGAAAGAGTTTTATGGATTGTTAGGGAATAGGATGAAGGAAAAAGGTTTTACGGACGATAAAATGAGAGATGCTATCAATTACGTGATTGATAATTGTAAATATCCTATTCCGACTATATCAGAGATTTTAAGCTATGACAGAGTAGTGAAATTATACTCATACAATGAGGTCTCTAATATGGTTATTAGAGGGCAAGCATCGTTTGATGATTTTGAAAAGAGAGAGATAGGTGGGAAAATATACAGGGTTTTGAAATCCGATTTGCTATGAAAAAGACAAGGAAGCAAATTCAGAAGGAGCAGACAATATTGCGAAATGCATACGTTGAAATTGCACAACAGACAGGGGCAATAGACAGGATAACGAAATTAATGTCAGCAAATTATCTTCTAATAAGCTATTCAGCTTTTCTGGTTGATGAAATACAGGAGTTACTTGAAAAGTATAATCTGACAGCAGGTAAATTGGTGCGATGTACAGAAAAAATAACAAAGGCGCAGGAAGAGTTTTTTACAGCATATTCTAAACTAATATCGAAAGAACAGACGATAAATTGGGCAAATGACTTAACAGCATTTGGAGAATTATTCACTCAATTCACGAATATTCCTGCAGAATGGGAGCCGGAAAAAGATAAAATTGACGTGGAGAAGATTGAAGAAAAGTATAACGTAAAGTTATCGATTAACAAATCATAAAATTAACAAACATGGAAAAAAAATTAGGAAAAGATGTTCCTAAAGGAGCACTAAGAATTGAATTTTTGGAGAGCAACTGTGATGCAGTAGAAGAAAAAGGCTACATGAAGCATTTCACACCAGAGCAACTTGCAGAAATGAAAGATGAACTTGCAAGTGTAACTATTGAAATGAATGATATTGAAGAAGCAAAGAAGGAGGTTTTGGCAGAGTTTAACGAACGCCTAAAACCGTTCAAAGAAGAGCAGAAAGTTTTGCTTAACAATATCAAGAATAAGGCGGAATTTGTAACTGAAAAGTGCTACAAATTTATTGACAAGGAAAATAGAATAGTAGGATTTTACAATGAAGAAGGGGATCTAATAGAGTCGAGACCTGCATATTCGAAAGAATTGCAAGGTACAATATTTCAAATGAGAAGAACAGGTACAGAAAACATTTAAAAATTAATATTATGCAAACAGAAAAATTACAAATGAATTTTGCTAATGGAGTTGAAAAGGCAGAGTTGATAATAAGAGAAGTAAAAGAAGTGAATGAACTACCAGTCAAAAAGCCGGTTGTATTAAATCTTAATGGTACAATAGGAGCACCGTATGAATTCTTGAAAAAACGATTGGACCAGCCTGATCAGATAAATCAGAAGCGGTGTCACATTTTAGTAGATAGGGAAGAGATTTCGATCACGCTTATTTATAATGAAAATGATGAATATAATAGAGGCAGCGTGAAAGGGATTCTTCAAGTACATCCGAAATTTGAAGAATTTGGTATCAATACAGGAAAAGTTTGGGTGCCTGCAGAGTTAGGTATGTTTTTTAAAATGAATCGCACTTTCTTCAATGATAGGAAAGAAAATATGAATTTGGTAAGTCAACTTATGAATTACATAGCTACTGTCAACAATAAGATTCAACGAAGCATAAAAGAATCAGGAGATAGAACAGATAATTTCGAGCAAGTTGTAAACTCTAACTTACCGAGTGCATTTACATTGACAATTCCGCTTTTTAAAGGTCATCAGCCTGAAATATTAGAGGTTGAAACATTTGCACAAGTGAATGGTCGTGAAGTTGCGTTTATTCTTATTTCGCCAGCAGCACAGGCAGTACATGAAGAAATAAGAGACAAAGCAATAGATTTCGAACTTGACAGAATTAGAACTCTATGTCAGGATATTGCAATAATTGAACAATAACACTAA
>JAQWCB010000007.1 GCA_028707375.1 Bacilli bacterium
TTGAAAAATGATGTGTCTGACTAAATCTCCTTGATTCTTATCAAGTAGATAATATTCGCCTTTACAGGGAATGATTTCAAAAGACTTATCGGCCTTTTCACCCAAAGCCAATTTATAAACAATATCAGCATAAGTTCCGGCACAATTGATAACATTTTTTCCTAGATATGTTTTTTTATTAGCGGTAACAAGATATTTATCATCTCGTCTCTCAATATTAGTTACCCGAGCGTTTAACGTGATTTTTGCCCCGTTTCCCACAGCTGTTTGAGCAAAGGCTAAACACTCTTCCCACGGTGCTACTACTGCAGCGCTTGGAGCGAAAAGAGCATAGTCAAAATCGGGGTTTAGATTTGGTTCAAAACTATGTACCTCCTTTTTAGTCTTAAGAAGGCGGAGACCTGATATTTTTGAGGCTATACCATTTTCAAATAGTTCATTGATTTTTTGATGGTCCTCCTCAGTTGATCCCACTACGAGCGATCCGACTTGATTGTAATGAAAATTTAAGATAGGTGCTAGTTCTTTAGTGAGCTTTGATCCTTCAATATTGAGCTTTGCCATCAGTGTTCCAGGTTTAGGATCATATCCTCCGTGGATGATACCGGAATTAGCCTTGGTGGTTCCCATTGATACGTCGTTAGAACTTTCCAAAATTAAAATCTTAGTTTGATACTTTGACAATTCTAAAGCGATAGATGATCCAGTGATACCACAGCCGATAATAATAAAGTCATAACAAGTTTGCATAGTGTAAATTCTCTTTCCGTATGATATTTATTGCAAAATAGAGTTAAAAAGTTAAACGCTTACAAATTTATTATAAAGCATTTTTTATTTAGGAAAAAGAGAAATACTGCGATAAAGCGTGAGCGAAAGACAATGTTTTAATTATTGTTACTATTCTTATGTATTTGATTTCTTACTTGATGATCAAAATCATCGAGTTCAACGGCCTTAGAAAAGATATAGCCTTGAATAATATCGCACTTTTGTTCCATGACAATCTTGAGTTGGCACGGGTTTTCAACTCCCTCGACTAATATTTTTAATCCCAGTGCTTTTGACATAGCAATGACTGATTTAAATATTGTCAATGCTTTTTTTGTAACACATATATTATCGACTAAACTCTTATCAATTTTAATTACATCAAAATTGATAGTCGAAAGGACTTTTAGATTCGAATAGGCAGTTCCAAAATCATCAAGGAATATACGATATCCCTTGCTGTGCAGTTCATTGATTACATCATATCCCTGTTTGCCAGATACGAACATACTTTCGGTAATTTCCAAACATAAATATTTGCGTTCAATATTGTATTTATTTACGAGATTTTCCAGCCTTTCGACAAAGTCACCAGTCAAAAGATGCGAGCGGGAAACATTTATGGATATCGGGACTAGATGAATATTATCATGGTGCCAAGACTGTAATAACTGGCACACCTTTTCATAGATGATAAAATCCATATTGACAATCAGTCCTGTTTTCTCTAAATATGGAATAAACTGATTGGGATAAAAAATCTTGTCTTCGTGCTTCCATCTGACAAGAGCCTCGCCTGAAACAATTTTAGTTGTTCGTGCATCAAAACAAGGCTGATATACGGCATAAAATTCTTTATTTTTCACCGCTTCTTCAGCTAGCATTTCAATTTGTTTATTCATCAATTCTTTCTCACGATACTTTTGGGTGTAAAAATTTATTGCTGTGAAATCTTGAACTTTTGTAGCGATTCTAGCCTTGTTGGCATAATCGATAGCGTGATGTAAATCATCACTTTTTTTCATAATGTATGCCCCGATTGAATAGTGAAGATGGATGCTGAGATTATTATTCTTGAAGTATTTGATATCGTCAAAAATTATGGTTTTGCGCATGAGAATCTCGCGCTTGGAAGTCTCATGAAGTAGAATTAAAAAATTATCAGCAGAAATGTGACATATCTCTTCATCTTTATGTATTAATTTTTTAAGGCTGATGGCAATGAATTGAATAATTTTATTCCCAATTGAGTAGCCGTAGAAATCATTTATAAAACTAAAATTCTTGATATCAAAAGAGATTATAGAGTATTGTGAAGTATTCTTTTTCATCAATTCACTCGCGGCAAGATTAAATCCAGTAAGGTTAAGAGAAGAAGTCAAAGAATCTTTGTTAGTGTATATATTCTTTCTGCGATTAATATCGCGATTGTAAAGGAAACTACAGATCGTTTTTATGGTCAAATAAGCTAAATTAATAAACTTCTCATTTTGATTGTTTTTGAGATCTTCGCTTTCCAATATGGTTAACCCAAAATATCTATTGTCCTCAAAAAAATAAATAATATACCCTCGGGTGAAATTTAACCTTGTTTTTAGAAAAACAGCGAATTCACTGTTATCGATATCGGTATCAATATATTCAACGGGTTTCAATTTACTGAGATAAGGTTGGATATTTTTCAATTCAAAGTTTGCTACACCTTTCGCGTGAAAAGAATCTTTAAACTTGGAAAATACATGTGTGTCATCTAACGTTTCTGCTAGCATAAAAATCCGAGATAATTTAAAGAAGTACAAACTTTTGGAAAGAACTGAATCTATGGCTTTATCAATGTTTTCTTCTGATAGTAAGATATGGAAAAAATCCTTGAAAAAGGCTAAGTAAGAAAGTTCAGGCAAGTTGGCATCATTGTATTTTTTTATGCTTGCATCAAATTTCACATAGCGATTTTTACCCAAGAATTTACCCTGGAATAAAGCGTTATTTGCCTGTTTTAACAGCGTTTCAAAATCTTTTCCACACTGTGGGAAACAAGAAATACCTACGGTGGCAGTAAAATTACTTTGCGGGATTGATTCAATTTTAACTTTATGAACAATGTCTAATATTCTTGATAAAACATTATCTATTTCCATGTCGGTAGTCAAATCAGGGATAAAAAAGACAAATCTATCATCCTGAAGATTTGTTAACGAGCCAATTTTATTTATATATGACGATAATTTATCAACAATTTCCCGCAAGATAATATTTGCTTCTTTTATAGTATATTTTCCATTAAAAACAGAAAAATTATCGATGTCGATAACTCCAAGAACGCCCTGATTGCTATCGATACCCAGGTAACTATTTACGAATCCAGCAAAGGTTGGCCTATATATAATATTGGGAAGTTCATAATAAAGGGAATTATTAAAAAAGATGTCATATTGGTTTAAGAATTCATCAATTATACTAAATAAGCATACGAAGCTATTATTGTCCTGACTTTTCTTTGCTGATACCAAAAATAGATGAAGAGTATTCTTGTGAAATTTTGATTTAAACATTATGGGACTTGGGTCGCGCATATTTAGTAGATCAGAGAAAAAATTTAAAGCCGAATTTCGTCCTGCAAAATCCAAGCCGAAAATATTTTTCTCGCTGGAAATAATATCCAAAACATTGAATGTCTGACTAGAATTGCAGTCGGGTATTTTCACGCATATCTTCTTGTTGGCACTATCAATATTCATGGTGAGTTTGATAGTGTGTCTATTCTCAAATTTTTTTGTAGAATTTAAGCAAGTCACAATCTCTGCGTATGATGAAGGTTTAAAAACAGCAAGTATTTTTATAATGGATTTCTCAATCTTCCAATAAAGTGAGTAATATCGGAGGATACCATTAACATTTATTTTTAAAGATATTCCTTGGTCATCTAAACTTATCAGTGTGTTTTTGGCATATGAAGGATTCTCAAAATAATCAAAAAAGTTTTCACTCAACATTGAAGTAGGACTAATAATTTTTCCATCCAAATCAATAGTTAAATTAAACAATCGCCAGTTTTTAATTTGTAGCATATTAATTCCTCATTAAATAGTAGGTCAATGTACCATGCAATAAAATTATGCAATAATAACTGAAAAATAGAATGTAATCAAAAGAAATAGACGACAACTCGAATATTTTGTTTGAAATAAGAACAAGCGTGTAGCATAGGATAAATAGTAGTCAAATCAATTTATTTAATAAATTGCCCATACAAAAATATTAACATTTGTAAAGGGGATATTCAATAAATTAAAACATATTTTTTATATTTTAAATGCAATAGAAAAAATCAAGCGATGTCGATTCAACATATTAGTAGTTATAAAAAGAAGAAGAAAAAGATTAAAATGTTCCAGTGTAGTTTTTTAATTCGTATTTCTTATGATAATAGTCTTCATATAGTTTTTTTACTGCCTCAAAATTTGCTTTCCTTAGGTATTCAATATTTTCCTCTAATGAAAGACTGGCTTTGGGGTATATAGGTTCAAGGATGTTCAAATTAGAGTATTTGATAGGCAACCCCTCTTTATCAAGTTTTCCTGATGGTCTGAAAGTAATAAACATTGGCAGTATAGGGACCATATTTTTAGCGGCATAATGAAATGCTCCATTTTTGAATGGCCGAGGTTTTTCATAATAATCCCACATTCCTTCCTCAGGGAAAAAGAGCATAAAACTATTGTGTTTCATGTGATAAGTGACAGCTTGATCAAATTTCCGTAAAACCCGGAGATTGAGCGAGAGAGGAAGCATTCCTCCAGCACGCATTATCTTTCCGAGATTTCCTTTCAAATTATTAAAACTTGCACCGACTTCATACGTGGTATGACCGCGGAGAGCATAGTGAACAGCAAAACTATCAAAAATATAGACGTGGTTGCAAGTCACAATAGCCGACTTGCATTTTTTAATATTTTCTTTCCCATATATTTTTAAATGTTGATTAAATATACAATCCGAGATAACTAAAGGCCATCCCATAAATAAATTGGTGATTTTATACTTGAGTTTTAGACATTTATTTGGAATATAAGGAAAATCTTCGGTTACGGGATAATGCGGAGGATGAAAAGGATCGACGTGTTCGTTGTAACTACCCCTTGCCTCGCACTTTTCAATGTTTTGTTGTGCTTCTCTCCTAGTTGCCATTGTTGCTAATCAGCTTTCTTTTTTATTGCATCAGTTGTATTAACATTAGCTATATCATTGCGTTCAATCTCGACCCATTCCTTGGGATTTGAACCAAATAAAGCCTTCAAGGCCATGCGTGTATATCCTATATAGTGTATGGGGAAATACAATGCGATTGCTATCGTTTGACCAACTGAACTTGGATTGACCTTGCGGTCAGCCGCTAATATAAATATACCATGAATGAATAGAGTTGCGTAAGAATATAATGCGGCATATAGAATATTTAGTAAAGATTGATAAATCAATGGCGAGCCATCAAGAAGTAAAATAATTGTAAGAACAAAATTAAAGAGAGCAAAAATGAGAGGAATTGAATAGATAGTAAAGGCGTGATATATTCCAAGGAAGAAGTAATATTCTAACTTGCTATGAAAGGTTTTGGCTGATTTGCGAAGTCTTTTAGCGTAGAGTCTTTTAGCGCAAACATATCCAGAAATCCATCTTTGACGTCTCTGATTGTTTACTTTACGCGTATTAGCTTCTTCCATATATATAATGGCATTTCCAGCATAATATTCGCTGAAGTTGTAAAGAGGTGCGGAATACATCAGTTCCATATCTTCGGTTAATGTATCCTTGAAAGGAAAACCACCCAATCTTTCAATTACGGATTTTTTCAAAAGCATTCCCGTTGTGATAGTCATCATTCTGATTCCGTGTTTTGATTTAAATTTATTTCCCATTTCATCCATTTCAGTCCAAAGAACACCATTACAAAGACTGGATATAGGTCTATTTTCTTTAGGGAGTCTATAATTTTTAACAATTTTTCTAGCGGTTATGATATCTTTTCCTGAGGCGGTTGCATTATTCAATTCTTCCAGACATTTTTTGTCGAGCCATGCATCAGCATCAAAGATAATATAATCATCGTAATTGTTATCTTTCTTTGCTAAAAGATATTTGAAGCAATCATCCAAAGCTTCAGCCTTGCTTGTTTGTGTCTCGGAAACAAATGTGTTATAGCCATACTTTTTACATATATCAATGGTTTTATCATTTTTGTCTTTTACAATTACATAGACATCAAAATTCTTTGCATCGTATGTTTGCTCCTTAAAGCAATCTAATATTTGAGTAATAATCTTTGATTCATTTCGAGCGGGTACCAGTATTGCAAATTTATGGTCGACATCACTTTTGATCTGTTCTTGCTTGGTAAAGGCTCCAAACCAACAAATTATTCGGGGCATATAGAGTAGAATAGATAGAGCAGCAAGGGCTAAAAAAATATATAGTGAGTAAGTTACTAGGTTTTCCATAATTATATCTCCTTCTTTTTGTATGAATAATATTCATAATTTGACTTTTCAGATTCTTTGACCATTGCATCGTGGATTTCGTTCCGCAATTTCTCTTTTTGGTCAGTCTGATTCAAAGAGTAATCGGGGTAGAAAGGTCCATCAATGTAAATAACGACTTTGGGTTTGGAAGAGTGTTTCCTTTTTTGGTAAGTTGTTGTAAAACAGAAACTTGGAGCCTTGTATTTACACGGAAAGCGGAATGAATCGCTCTTGAAAGGCCGTATCTTTGTATAATAAGGCCAAATGTGTGCTTCTGGATAAATGGCAATGACACAGCGATTACTTATTCTGGTTTCGATGCATTTCATAAAACTTTTCATCGACTTGTAATCACTAGGCAAAGGAATACCGCCAACCATTTTCATGAATGTTCGAGTTCCCTTTAGAGCAAAATTTTCATCAGAAACCAAAACAAATGTTTTACGATTGAATGCCATTGTTGTCGGGGTATATCCATCAAGAGGAACATTAGTATGGTTTCCAAAAAGAAAGAAACCATTTCTACCGACTTTCTTGAAACATCTTCGATTAACAAACTTGGTGTGAAACTTCAATTTCAAATAAATGTATGCAATTGGAGTCATAATAATGCGGTAGACAATAAATTTGAATACAATATATATAAAGTTATTATTAACATATTTAAAACTCGAGTTAACTTTATATGGATTGCGTTTGATACCGCTGAATTCATCGTTTTGTTCATCGGAATAATAATAAGTTTTCCTACCCGACATAAATCTCCTCCAACTAAGAAAATTATATGACAAAATTCAAAAATTGCCTAACTACTATAATTCAAGGTGTATTAACTCGTAGTAGAATTGATATCTACTATTAGTGGAATTACTATTTTGCCATGTTTCTACTTTCGTGATACTTAGAGAAACCTAGTGTTTATAGTGCTTAATTAAATGAAATACGGCGGTAAAAAGAAAATAGGTAAAGAACAATTTTTCTGATGACAAAAAATAATTCTAAAGATGGTTGATAAAATTTCGCAAGAAAACTAAAATATGTATATGGATGATTTACGAGACACAATAGGTCACAACCTAGTCAGATTGCGCAAAAGTAGAAACTTGACTCAAGATCAATTAGCATCAAAACTGAACTATTCTGACAAAGCAATTTCCAAGTGGGAACATGCTACATCATTACCTTCAATCGAGAATCTATATGAGATTTGTCAGTTTTATGATGTCACATTAGATGATTTAACTAAACCTAATTTGAAGCTATATGAGGGACGTGAGAGACGAAAAGGCAACGAAGCTAATCAAATAATTATTACTTGTCTTTCGGTACTATTAGTTTTTTTAATTGCTACAACGGCCTTTGTTGGACTATATCTGTTTTATAAAACTTTTGAATGGCAAATATTTGTCTGGGCTTTACCAATTTCAAGCATTGTCCTTTTAGTCTTTAATGGAGTATGGGGAAAGACCAAATGGGTCTATCCAATTACAACATTATTGATATGGTCGTTGCTTTCATCAGTTTTTGTCCAATTTTTGGATCAGAATCTTTGGATGATTTTTATTCTTGGGATACCGGGAGAACTTATTGTTATTTTTTGGTCAAGATTGACGTCTTCATCCAAGAAGCACTAAGGCTTTAAACATCATTGCTGATTTGCAAAATTGTGTTAGGGTGTAGAAAGAAGACAGGATGAGAATGAAGGAAAAGATATATTTATTAGGAATTGATGTTGGATCAACTACGGTAAAAACAGTTGTTATTGCTGATGGTGAACTGCTGTTTTCTAAATACGAACGTCACATGTCTCAAGTTCGAAAAGTTACTCTAAATCAACTTAAGATGATTCACGAGAAATTTGGAGATGTCAAATTCAAAGTTTGTATCACTGGTTCAGGTGGACTTGGCTTAGCTGAAAAATCAAAGATCCCTTTTGTTCAAGAAGTGCAGGGAGCATTTTTGGCAGTCAAGAAATATTATTCTGACATTGATGCTATTATTGAACTCGGCGGTGAAGATGCTAAAATTGTTTTTATCACCGGAGGACTTGAGCAGCGAATGAATGGAAGTTGTGCTGGTGGAACTGGGGCTTTCATTGATCAAATGGCAGCGTTGTTAAATGTTGATATTGATGAATTAGATGCGATGTCTCTAAAAGCTAAGAAGACATATGCCATTGCTAGTCGTTGCGGAGTGTATGCTAAATCTGATGTTCAACCCTTACTCAATCAAGGCGTGGATAGGAATGATGTTGCTATGTCAATATTCAACTCGGTTGTTGATCAAACTGTTTCAGGTTTGGCCCAAGGACGTCAAATAAAGGGAAAGATACTTTTCTTAGGTGGACCATTAAGCTTTCTGAAAGGTTTACAAAAGGCCTTTACTGACCGTTTGCATTTAGATGAAGAACATGCAATATTTCCTCAAAACGCTAAAGTCTTTATGGCCATTGGTGCAGCGACATTCGCTGAAAAAGTAGGTAAGCCAGTTAATATTGAAGAAATTATAAATAAAGTAGAATCGTGTGATTTATCGGGAAATGTTATATATGGAAAACCTTTGTTTAACAACGAAGAAGAATATGATAACTTCAAAAAAAGTCATAAGGATTTTAATGTTAAGTATCGTGATATTACAACTTATGAAGGAAATGCTTATGTGGGAATTGATGCTGGTTCAACAACTACTAAAGTCGTTGTCTTGTCAGAAGAAAATGAAATCTTATATAAACATTATGCGACAAACAAAGGGCAACCTCTCGATTCGATTCTTAAACAAGTTAAGGATATCTATAAATTAGCCAGTCCTAAAATGACGATTAAATCTTCTGCGGTGACAGGATATGGTGAAGATTTAATCAAAGCTGCTTTACACGTTAGTTATGGTGTTGTCGAGACCATTGCTCATTATAAGGCTGCAAAATTTTTCCAGCCCAAAGTAGATTTTATTATTGATATTGGTGGTCAGGATATCAAGTGTTTTAAAATTAAGAATAATGCCATAGATTCAATTAAGTTAAATGAAGCTTGCTCTTCTGGCTGCGGATCATTCATTCAAACTTTTGCTAATGCTCTGAATATTGGTATTTCAGACTTTGCTCAGGCAGGCCTATTTGCTAAACATCCGGTCGAACTCGGCTCGCGTTGTACTGTTTTTATGAATTCTTCAGTCAAGCAAGCTCAAAAGGAAGGTGCTACGCTTGGCGATATTTCAGCGGGGTTATCTTCATCAATTGTCAAAAATGCTATATATAAAGTTATTAGATTTAAGTCTAAGGATGATTTGGGTGAAAATATTGTGTGCCAAGGCGGAACCTTTTTGAATGATGCCATTCTTCGAGCTTTTGAAAGAGAAACGGGTCGGCAAGTAGTTAGACCTTCGATTGCAGGATTGATGGGAGCTTTCGGCGCAGCCTTATATGCTAAGGAAAATAAGAATAATGCCAAGAAGGATTTTATTACCGCGAGCGAAGCGGAAAATTTCAGCTATAAATCACGAGGATACAATTGCAATATTTGTACTGCTCACTGCAATATGACTATGATTATTTTCAATGATGGGCGGCATTTTGTTTCAGGTAATAAATGTGAAAAGGGTGAGGGATTAGCAGCCAAACCATTGAATCTTGATATTATTGATTATAAATATAATCGACTTACTCAAGTTTCTATCAGACATGATAGCAGAAGAGTCAAAGTTGGATTGCCGTTGGCTTTGGCAATGTATGAGCAACTTCCCTTTTGGTCAACATTTTTTACGGAATTGGGCTTCCAAGTTGTTGTTTCTGATAAGTCGACGCGAAGAACTTATTTCGATGGTCAACAAACTATTCCTTCCGATACGGTTTGTTATCCAGCTAAATTGTTCCACGGTCACATTGAAAATTTATTGAAGAAGAAGGTTGATTTTATTTTTTATCCCTCCGCTAGTTATAACTTAGATGAAGGTAAATCAAATAATCATTTTAATTGTCCTATCGTTGCCTATTATGGAGAATTGCTTATTAAGAACAATCCTAGATTGAATAGAGATAATTTTGTATCAACCTTTCTTGATCTGAACAACAAGAAGATTACGGCCCACAATTTATACGGCGACTTAAAAAAATACGGAGTGTCTATCAAAGATATAACTGATGCTCTCTCTAAAGGATACCTTGCGTTAGATGAATATAAGAAAGATGTGAAGAACAAGGCACAGGAGATTATTAGAGAAGCGCGTGCAAAAAATAAGAAGATACTCGTGATAGCCGGTCGGCCATATCACATTGACCCGGAGATTAATCACGGGATAAATAAACTTATAAATAGTCTAGATTTAGCAATTATTTCTGAGGATAGCATTTTCGAATTGGATGATTCTAACAATAAAGTTGATGTTCTCAATCAGTGGACATACCATTCAAGGCTATACAGGGCTGCAAGATATGTTACAACACAAAAGGATATGGAACTGGTTCAACTAGTTTCGTTTGGATGTGGTATCGATGCGATAACTTCCGATGAAGTTAGATCTATTCTTGAGGCAAAAGATAAGTTTTATACACAGTTGAAGATTGATGAAATATCAAATCTTGGCGCAATAAAAATTCGACTTCGATCGTTGAAAGCCGCGATGGAAGAAAAAGAGAGGAATAGAGAAAATGGAATATCCTAAGTTTACTGATGATATGAAAAAAGATTATAAGATTCTCATTCCGACAATGCTTCCCATTCATTTTAAATTGATTGCGGCCGTTTTAGGCAACTATGGATACAATGTCGAATTGTTAGAAATTGAAACGAGACAAGTAAAAGATGAGGGATTGAAAAATGTTCATAACGATACATGCTATCCAGCTCTTTTGGTTATTGGTCAATTTATTACCGCTTTAAAATCAGGGAAATACGACGTCAATAAAACGGCGTGTTTGATAACTCAAACAGGTGGTGGATGCCGTGCTTCCAATTACTTCTATCTATTGCGAAAGGCCTTAGCAAGAGATTTCCCGCAAGTGCCTGTTTTATCTTTGAATCTATCCGGTCTAGAAAAGGGGAATTCAATTCATACGACGCTTGGTATGGGAATTGAACTTGTCGCGGCTGGTTTATATGGGGATATGATAATGTGTCTATATAATCAAACCCGTCCGTACCAAAAAAATGGTGAAGCGGACCAAGCACGCGATGATTGCTACCATTTTGCAATCAGTCGAGTTAGAAATCCTATTAAGTTCATGGGAAAGAAAAAAGTGTACCATTATATTATTGATAGATTTGCTAAAGTTAAAAGACCTGAAGGTATAAAACGCAAACCCAAAGTAGGAATCGTCGGAGAAATATATGTTAAATACTCATCTTTGGCCAATAATCACCTCGAAGATTTTCTAGTTAGTGAGGGATGTGAACCTGTTACTCCAGGATTATTGGATTATATTCTTTACAGCTTGTCTAACATTCAGACAGATCATCGTCTATATGGTCGAAATAAGTACACTTTGATTCCTGGAAAAATGGCTTTTGATTATATAAATAGAAGAATCAAGGAACAGATTTGGTTAATCAAAAAATATTCAGACTTTGATCCACCTGAAGATTTTGACGATAACATAAAAAACTGTAAGCTCATTATTAACCGCGGTGTCAAAATGGGTGAAGGTTGGCTCATACCCGCAGAAATGATTACCTTGGGTAAAAGCGGAGTTAAAAATATCGTATGTGCTCAACCTTTTGGATGTCTACCTAACCACATCGTAGGTAAAGGAATGATCAGGCCAGTAAAGGAAATCTGTCCCGATGTCAATATTGCTCCTATTGACTATGATCCCGATGCCACTAAAGTTAATATTGAGAATCGAATAAAACTAATGCTCTCTAATATTGAACGATAAATTTAATTATTTTCCATTCGCAATAATATCATCATATCCATCGATTTCTTCTTTATCGGGAACGTAGACATATCCTATGTTTCTTCCATATTCCTTATAATCAAGTCCATAACCCATCAAGAATTTTGGCTCTTTTAAGATATATCCTGGAAAATCTATTTTGACTTCGATTTTTCTTTCAGCCTGTTTATCAATTAGGCAAGTGACATAAATATTTTTTGGCTTGTATTTTTGCGAAATAAAACTTTTTAGATATTGATACGAATATCCGCTATCAATGACATCATCGACGAGAATTATAGTTCGATCTTCAATATCTAAGGTCAAATCCTTTTTTAAATGAATTATTCCGGTTGACTGCATTCCTTCCCACGAAGAAATCTGAATGTAATCAGTTAGTATTGGACTCTCAATGTACTTAATTAAGTCTAACATGTAGTTTACTCCACCTTTTAAAACTCCAATAACAACTGGTGTCTTTTTTTCATCTTGAATCGTAAGGTCAATTTCCTTGGCGATTTTCTTACATATATCCTCAATTTGTCTGTTGGAAAGAATCAACTCCTGCATAAAATACCCCCTCAAATTTTTAACATATCATTATTATACTTTTATTTGACAAAAATTCATTCATAAGGTTAAAAAAAGCGCTTACTTAGTTTAAAAAATTATTCAATGGGAATCAAAAAGTACGATTGTAACATTTTTCAGTCAAAATTTTCATTTTATAATTATTATTAATTTATGTGGAGAAGCAACTTGTTATAAAAACTGATTGAATATATAGAGGTAACAAAAGATTGATGATGTAACAACTCAGACAACAATTTGAGCTGTCGCTAACTTAGTTATTTTCATCATTTTTACATTAAAAAACTGGGAAAAAACTATGATAAAATGTTACTGCAAAGGCAGTGGAAATCATGATTCAAAAAGAACGTACAATTTTAGCCATCGATTTAAAGAGTTTCTATGCCTCGGTCGAATGTTTGGACAGAGGACTAGATCCTTTTAATACGCCTTTGGTAGTATGTGATAAATCGCGTGGGAAAGGAACAATTATTTTAGCGGTAACTCCATATGTCAAAACTTTGGGAATACCTTCTCGCTTGAGAAGATATGAATTGCCTGATGTTAAAAACATGATTTACGCTACTCCAAGAATGGAACGATACATAAAGAAAAGCTGCGAGGTTCTCGGAATATATTTGGAATTTGTGGATAAAATGGATATGCATATTTATTCAATTGACGAGGCTTTTTTGGATATCACAGATTATTTGAGGAACGCACAAAAAACTGCAGAGGAATTTGCTCAAACGATTGCACAGAGAGTATATTTTAAAACAGGATTAACTGTGACAATTGGAATAGGAGGCAATCTAATTTTAGCAAAATTGGCAATGGACATCGAAGCCAAGCACAATAAAACGCTGATGGCAAAATGGACCCAAGATGATCTTCCAATCAAACTTTGGCCTATTTCACCCCTGACAAAGATGTGGGGAATAGGAAAGAGAATGCAAGAAAAATTAAACGCGTTAGGTATGTATACCATAGGTGACATCGCAATATCTAATCCGGAGTATTTGAAAGAAAAGTTTGGAATAATAGGCTTGCAAATATGGGAGCACACGAATGGAATAGATGATTCGCGAATACAGCAACCATACGTGAGTCAATCGCATTCAATTTCAGTGGGGCAGACGCTTTTTACCAGTTATGATCCAATTGATGCCCAACTGATAATTCGCGAAAATCTTGACGAATTGATTGTTCGATTGCATCAAAATAAAAGTCTTGCTGGTTCGGTCGGTCTAGGCATCAGATATGCTTCAGGAAATGGTTTTTCAAAGTTCATGCGCTTGGCTCAACCTACGGATAATCTGAAAATTATGCGAATGGCAATCATACAATTATTTGAACGCCATTATCACTCGCAGAATGGTATTAAGGCAGTTTCGATTTGGGCCGGTAATTTAGAAACTAAAAAATATCAACAGGAGAGTTTGTTTACTGATTATCAATCAGAGGTATTGCAGGAAAAAATGGATCAAGCGATTGAGAATATCAAAAGAATGTATGGGAGAAATAGTTTATATCGGGCATCAGCTTTATTAAAAAAGTCGAATTTTATAAGTAGAAATAACCAGATTGGAGGACATCGAAGATGAATAGTCATCGCGGAATGAAAAAATGGATGCCTTTTGCCTCTCTTCCCGAGCACCAAATATATATCGATAAAATGCTTGAGAAAAGACGAAGAACAGCTAAACCTGAACTGTCGCAAAATCAAAAAGATGAGATAAATCAAGTTTTATCTAGACTTAATCCAGGAGATTCTGTCATAGTTTTTTATTATGACAATGGACACATATATCAAATAGAAGATTTATTTTGTCAGATTGATTCCAATCAACGGAGAATGAATTTAAAAAATCATCAAATCAACTTTGATGATTTATTAGAGCTAGAAATTAATTTTTCTTCTGGCGATGAGGTACATCGTGATGTTTTCGACAGCGAGCTTCATAGCATTCACTGGCCCCAACAATAACGATAGGATCTTCGTAAAAAGCGGGCTTGCCATTAACAATTCTTTGAGTGCGAGTGGCTGCTTCCCCACATATTTTGCATGCGGCAGTTAACTTGGTTACAAATTCTGCCTTAGCTAAGAGTATGGGCATGATACCAAAAGGTTCCCCTCGAAAATCTAAATCCAATCCTGCTACCATGATGCGTTTTCCTTCATTAGCGTATCGATCTAAAAGCGGAACAATCTCTTTGCCAAAAAATTGTATTTCATCAATGGCAATGACATCAGTTTCAGGGGTGACATATTTTTCAATTTCTGCTACTGACTTAACAGGATAGGCCTCATATTTCCCACCAGCATGACTTGAAATCGCTGTTTCTGAATATCGATTATCAATGGTAGGCTTGAAGCACATTATATTTTTATTAGCGTATTTTAAGATGCGAATACGACGAATCAATTCTTCGGATTTTCCAGCGAACATAGGCCCAGTTATGACCTCTATCCAACCCAATTGAAATTTTTGATACATATTGTCTTCCCCCTAATTAATAATAAATAGTATAAAAGATTATAGATATTAATAAAAGCACTTGCGATAAACTTAAGCAAAAAAGTAACTATGTCACTTAACAAAGTTATTTATAAATAGATTTTCGTCTACAATATTTGAGGTAGAGAATATTTGTTCCAAAAGGTGTGATATAATTCTTTTATACGATGACAATTAGATGAGGTAAATTTCATGTTGATGTTAAATAAAAGAGAGAAACGGAATTTGTACTTGGGCTCACTGGAACTTATTCATTTTTTGTTGCTATCAATCATGACGATTGTCACTTTAGCGATAG
>JAQWCB010000121.1 GCA_028707375.1 Bacilli bacterium
CCGATGGCTAGCCAAATAAAAGAAAAGAGCGGACATATTATTCCTTGAATATTTCCTTTAACATTTGAATAATCCCACAATTTGATATTCATTCCTTTAATAAATATTATTCCAGCAATGTATTCGATAAGGGTCATACATATGCCCATGAGAGCGAGAATCAATATGTAATTTATCACCTTGCTGTCAAAGCCAAAATTTATGTTGGATAGCAAGTATAGTATGGTTAACCCAAATCCATATAATGGCAAAAACGGACCGTGAAGAAATCCGGGATTGAGCCATTTCTTGGCTGAAAAAAATCGGCGAAAGAGAACTTCAATGATGTATCCGGCAATGCCACCAAAAATAAATAGATATGCCAAGCTCAAGAACGTATACATTTTAAACACTCCTTAATAATTGATAATACTTTGCTTTAAATAGTAGTAGAAAATAAAAATATAATTAAAGTATATATCTTAAAATATTAGATAATAGCCTTTTTTACAAGTAAAAAATGAGAGGTGATGGAGTCAATGTGAAATAATTATAATTTGTGATAAAAATTTATCAAAAAAACATTGATAAAAATCGCAAGATAATAGAGAAAACTAACTTTGCGATGCGAATGATGTCACAAAGCCTCTATTTAATTATTTTGATATTAATATTGCTATATTAATGAGTATATTTACGTTATAATTATATTTGGAAATGGAGTTAGCATGCACGAATTAAGTAAGAATGCCTTTTATATATGTAAAGCGGAATTTGGCTTGAGCGACTTTGATCGCGAAATGCTTTTTGATTGCTATCTGCCTTTATTTAGTGCTGACGCTGTAATTCTTTATGAATTTTTTATTCGCCAGTCTAAAAATAATGACGAGATGTACATTTTCGATGACTTGCCACATTTATTTGGAACCAATGTCCAAAATGTAAATAACAGTTTGCGCAAAATGGAGGCCTTGGGTTTGATCAGTACATACCGTTTGGAAGACCGCAATAGTTTTCATTACATTTTTAAATTGTATCCTCCACTATCTCCAAGCGACTTTTTCCATAATCCACTTTTGAATTCGCTTTTGGAATCCAAACTAGGCAAGCGAAGGATGATGGAAATTAAGATGAAATATCGTGCTGATGCTGATATTCCTGATGATTATACCGATATATCGGCTAAATTTGCTGATGTTTTCGATGTTACTCCAGATTATTCAGAACTGATGAATTATTCGGGGCACACTCTAAATCTCAAAGCCAAGGAATACCAAGAAATGCGTCCAGAAATTAGTCTTGGAAAATTCCAAGAAGAATTGAATGCTCTGGGTGTTGATTTTGCTATCGTTAAAAATGATATTGACCGAATATATGATGTATGCAGCGTATATGGATTAAATGAAAAGGATGCATCTGAATTAATATCTGAAGCTATTGATTCATACAACCAATTTAATTTTGATGTATTTAAAAATAATGCTTCAAATTACTATAATTTTCATATCAATGAGGAAGATGAACATCGCGATGGTGAAACGTTTGCGATTGGCAGTTCACTTTTTGCTAAGAGATTGCGCGAAGCTCAAAAAGAATATCCTCAACAGTTTTTGCAGAACTTATTGAAGACAAATAAACTCCCTAAATCATATAATAATCTAATATACACAATGAAGAGCGAGTATGGTGTTGATGATACCTTGATTAATATTTTGAATGATTATACGCTTCAGGTCTGCAATGGCCAGCTGCCTGATCAATACGTTATCAAGACTTGGCTTTCCTTAAAGCATGAAAAGATTGATAATCCTCAAGATGCCATGGCTTTCTTATATCAAAATCGTCGAGAAATGTTTGACAAGAAGAAAAATAAAAAGACTGCCAAGAAAGAAAAAGATGAGGAACATTCGGAAAATTTAGAAGAGAATGAGAAAAATATGCAGACGATTGCTGATTTAAATATTGATGAAATACTTGGAGAATAATGATGGAAAAATCTAAACTTAATGTTCAAGTCCTCTCTCCAAGGGAGCAAGAGGAAAGAATTGAGAAATTAAAAAGGCAAGTTCGTGCTGACAAAGAGATAGATGCATTGCTTTGTGCCTCAAGTAATTATGAACTGGTTTTTAACAATTCATATATTTCATTGCTCAATTATATTGAAGATAAGAAAATGTGCCAGGGGTGCCAAGGATTTTCACATTGTTCTAAAATTGGTCAAAAGGGCCTAAGAATTAAATTATCGAATAATTACTATTCAAATAGTTTAGAAACACACTATGTTCCGTGCAATTTCTATCGCGGAATTCTAAAACTTTTTGACAATATCATTTATAGTGATATTGATAAATGGAGAATTTATCACCACGCTAACGAGGGTCGAGATATAATTAAAGCTAAACTTTCAAAAGTTAAAGATAGTTTCTTATACACCGCTAGTTTATGCCTGGCAAAAGTTAAACAATATAATAAAGATGATATGAATAAAGGATATATGATATCTTCTGATAATCATAATGGTGAGGCTATCAGTTATTTAGTTGCTTATGCGTTTGCGCGAAATGACAAAACGGTTTCTATCGTTGATGCTAAAATCACTTTGAACCAGTGTTCATCGCTTATTGAAGATTTGAAAAAAGAAGGGGAGAAAAATCTCGCGTTAGCTAAAAGTGCTGATGTAATGATTATTACCAACCTCGGATTTGAATATAAATCTCAGGCTGCGCGCGACTTGATATTAACTCCGCTCTTAATGGATAGAGCGATGCGTGGAAAAATCACTTTTATCTCTTCGTATTTAGATTACAACGATGTATTAGCTACATATTCTAAGGATCGTGTTTCGCTTAAAATATTTAAGCAGATGATTGATAAGATAGTTGATCCCATCGCTGTCAAAGACTTAGAGTACTTTAATGATTGATATCTAACTTTGCTCTTTTTTGATGTATATAATTCTGGAGGTAATGCTTGATGATTTACCAAAAGAATTTTTTTAGTTGTGGTGAAGCCTGTGCAAGAAATGTCATTTGTAAGCTACGCGGCCGAAAGGCGGGATCAATGTATCTTGGCGAATGTACAAATTTTAGTCTAATAAAAGATAACCTCAAAAAATATGGAATATCATCAGTGGGATATGAATTTCAAAATGTCGACAATATCCGGTATTTAAAAGGGAAAAAAATTATATTGATATCGAAAAATACAAGAAATCATTTTGTCTATTATATGTGTCAATTCAAGCATTTTGTCATTTTTTTTGATCCAGAAGATGGAATCAAGATTAAAAGTAAAAAAGAATTTAAAAAATTGAGTCTGAGCAAATTGCTCAATTGTTATAAGACCTCAGATACATCCATTGATCGAATAGCTTTTCTTGAACGAAAAGAAGTATTTATGTTGTCGCTTGTCTCTATTTTAAGTGGAATACTAATATTGATGACAATTTTCCTTTGGAAGCAACATATAAAAATTGATGTGGCGATAGGTCTTTTTCTAGGCTTACTCATTCTCTCTTTCATAAATCAGTCGTATCTTTTGACTCTTTTAAGAAGATTGCAAAGGCGAATCGGATGGAAATACATTCAGAAAGAATGCTCCTCAGATTCATTTCGTGAGATAAATGATTTTCAGACTAACATTGTTAAATATTATAGTTCCCACATAAATGGAATTGTTGGGCTAACTGTCATTCTTGTTTTGTGCTTTTT
>JAQWCB010000122.1 GCA_028707375.1 Bacilli bacterium
CTATACTTTTGAAGGTAAAGCCTTTGGGAAAATTGTTGATAATATTTGTGGAACAGATGGTTTTGGTTACGATCCAATATTTTACTCTAACGATTTAAGAAAGACTTTTGGTGAGGCGACTGCCAAAGAGAAAAGTTTGGTTTCCCATCGAGGAAAAGCCCTGAGAAAAATGGTGTCATTTTTGAACGAACATCATCAAAAATAATCAATTAATCAAGTAAAGAAATTTAACGCTTTCTTGTCATATAGAATAAAAGAATAGCATTGGCTCCAACATGTGAACCGATGACCGGTCCAATATTAGTATAAATAACTGGGGGAATATCAAAATTCTCCATCAGTTTTTTCCCTAAGAATTCAGCATCAGTCATATTGTCAGAATGAGAAATAACGACGAGATTCTTGCTGGGATCAGTGGCATCTTCCTTGAATTTGTTCATCAAGGCTAAAAGAGCTTGTTTGCGTCCGCGAACATTTTCCATCGGGATAAGCTTTCCTTCATCATCGACGTGAAGAACGGGTTTTAGTGTTAAGAGTGTTCCCATCCAAGCCTTGCCGGCGGAAAGTCTCCCACCGCGCTTCAAATACATCAAATCATCAATGGTAAACCAATGAGCGATATGTAATTTATTTTTTTCTCCCCATTCAAAATTATCTTCAAGTGACATACCATCCAAGCGATTAAGTCCCAATTTATATGTGAGATATCCTTGACCACAGGCGGCGCTCAAAGAGTCCATAACTAAAATTTTTTGCTCAGGAAAGGTGGCTTTCAAACTGTCGGCCGCAATCAAGGCCGAATTGTATGTGCTAGATAGAGCTGAGGAAAATACGACTAACAAAATATTTTTACCACTCTTCAAAAATGGAGTCAAAAATTCAACATAAGTTGAAGGAGTAATTTGAGCGGTAGTCGACTTCTGACCTTGACGAAGTCGATCGTAAAATTCGTGACTGCTCATCTCTCTATCATCAGGGTAATCCAAGTAATCTTTCCCATCGATGTGGAAAATCATAGGAATTACTTTGGCATCAACATTCGCGACCATCTCAGGCGTCATGTCCGAACATGAATCGGTAATAATTACATAGTCTTTGTTTTCCATAAATTTCCCTCCGCGCCAACGCTATACATTAGAATTATTATTGTAATCGTCTAAATTATATCTAATAAACAAATCAAAAAAAACATAATATGTTAAAATACGCCCTAAAAGAGTGCAAATGATGTCGAAACTTAGTAGAATTCAACCAAAAGAATATAAAATAAATGTCAAAAATAGTTTTTTAGAAAAAAACAAAAAAGTCCAGGTTATCAAGCCAAATATATAAAACTATCAGAAAAAGTTTCTATCTTTTAGTTGCAAAAAAGAAAAGGGCGATGGTATTTGGTCCCGAATGGGAACCGATTACTGGTCCGATGTTCGAATAGATAACTTTTGGAACAGCATATTTCTTTATAAGAAGATTTCCTAACAATTTGGCATCATCTTCATCATCAGCATGCAAGATCATCACCATATTCTCCGTTGGATCGACAGCCGTCTCCTTGAATTGCTTGGCGATGGAAAGCAACGACTGTTTGCGACCTCTAACATTGCTAATAGGGACTAATTGTCCTAAATCATCAACGTGCAAAACCGGCTTTAATGAAAGAAGTGTTCCTAGCCACGCCTTACTGGCGGTCAATCGGCCTCCACGCCTGAGAAATTGTAAACTATCAATGGTGAACCAGTGAGCGATATGAAGACGATTATTATTAGCCCACAGCACATTTTGAGTTAAAGACATTCCAAGATTTCGATTAAGGCCTAAATGATAAGCCAAAAAGCCTTGACCACCTGAAGCCGAAAGCGAATCGATGACCTCAATTTTCCGCTCTGGGAAGTTTTCACGTAAAAAACTAGCGGCATTTTTTGCTGAATCATAGGTGCTTGAAAGAGCAGAAGAGAAAACCAACAGAAGAATATCTTTGCCATCTTTCAAAAATGGAGTCAGTATTTCAATGTACTTTCCTGGGGTAATCTGCGATGTCCGCGACAATTTTCCATTGCGCAATTCATCATAAAATTTGTGCATATCTATTTCTCGATTATCGGGATAGTCCATATAATCTTGCTCCCCTAATCGAAAAGTCATAGGTATAATATTAAGGTCGGCTTCCTTTACCAATTCAGGAGTTAAATCGCTGCACGAATCGGTTAAAATAACATAGCTAGTTTCTTTCATAATTATCCTCCGCTAGTTCTGTAAAAACTACATTTTTAGTATACAAAAATGTGAGAATATAATAAAGGAAAATGGGAAAAACAAGAGGAATAAACATACGACAAAAATATTCGTAAATGGAGGCTGATGTGATAGAATATAAGACGAAAAAAGAGAAAAGGATTATTATGAATGATAGAATAAATGATTTATTTGCCGTCATCGATTTGAGACTGATATTGGAAAATTCTTTAGAATACCTAAGATTGGCTCCTCCGGCTGGTTTTTCGAAAAAGATCTACGATAAACGTGCTGAAACATTTGATAATCTCACGAAGAAAGATTCGAAACTAATTAACTTTCTGGAAGGATTAAGAAGTGAGAAAAAAGATGAAAAAATGTCGGTCGGAGATTTTATTTCCAGTCAGTTAGAAAAATGCGAGGAAAACTTTTTTGATGATAAGCCAATTCATATAAAAGAAGAGTACGGAGCGATGAAATATGATAGTGAGGGTCAGCTGGAAGACATGCACGTTCTCATTGAAACAAATTTGAATTTGGGATTAATAGTTGACATGCTCGCTTCACAACTTTATGAAACGAATGATCTATCTTCTGATTTGAGCAATTATCTTTCATATAATGAAGCGTATTTTTTTGCTGAGGCTTTTAGAACAGTTATCAGTATGTTTGTTAATTTTTTCCAGCTTGGAGTTGAAGGGAAAAAAGTGGAGATAGAAAATTCGGAACAATTTAGTATCAGTGCGACGAAGCGAAAAAAGGGGCTGGCCGATGTTGCAATGGCTAGTGTCGGAATTGCTTCGACACTAAAAATGTTTGATTTATTAAAAAAATCATATCGCATGAATGATAGTTCTTTCTTGCTAGTGCTAGACAAACTTCAAAAGATAGTTGAGCCGTACGACAATGAAGAAATAATAAAGACTAATTTAGATGAAGATGAAAACATTGAAAATCTTCCATCACTATTTGATGATTTCATTCAAGAATACAAAAATTACGAGCGCTATTTTTATAATATTGTTCAGGCGCATTATAATTAAGCAATAGTAAAAGTTATTATTTTAATCCGACTCTTTGATAGATGGTGTCGACATTCCTTAGATAGTATGAATAATCGAATAATTCATCAATCTCCTTGGTAGAAAAATTATCTTGCATCAATTCACTTTGATTTATACTCTGAAAAAAATCTGATTTTCCGAGCGCAGCATTCATTGCTAAAGGCTGAACAAAATCATAGGCTGATTCGCGCGAAAATCCTTTTTCGACCATCGCGTTGACGATTCTTTGAGCAAAGATACTTCCGTTTGACAACGCTATATTTCTTTTCATATTCTCAGGAAAGACTGTTAGGTTTTTCAATATTTTATTCATGCGGGTAAGCATATAATCAAATAATTCGATCATATCGATCAAAGCAACTCTTTCAACGC
>JAQWCB010000123.1 GCA_028707375.1 Bacilli bacterium
GCGTGTTTTCTTTTTTCAGAACACATTGACTCGCTCGCCGCTTCAGGAATCGTTCTCGCTCGCGTGTGGGAAAATTCAAATATAGTTTGTATTGATCAACTTGGCAAAGAATTTTTGGATACAATCAAAACTGGTGATCAAATTGAAGTTCAGGAGGATGGTACAGTAATCATCCTGTGATAAAAGAATCTCTATACATAAAAATCAGTAGAGCGTTGTGCTCTACTGACTTTTTTATTGTAAATTAGAAGAATAAAGACTACCTGTTGTCGCTTTTTCTAATCTGCAACCAACAATTAATTGCTTGAAATTTAGAAAGAGATTCCTTTCTAAACAACAATTACTAATTATTCTACAAACTATCAATAGTTTTTGCAAATCGTCTATCAATCTCTTCCTTGGATAAAATGTGTAGAATTGAATAGAGATCAGGAGAACGTTTTGATGTTGTCAACGCAATGCGAACCATCTCAGCCACATCGCCAACATGACCTTTATAAGCTAATTTGTCTTTCTTATATGTTTTAAAATTAGGTGCGAACCCATTTTCAACTCCTAATTCTTTCAATGTGTTAAACCATTCTTCTTTATCCATCGAATAGTCTAAATTCGCATGGAATTCTTCCAATATTTTCTTAATTAACGATTTATCGATAAATTCATTAAATGGCAAGGGTTGAGAACTGAATAACTGATCGTACTCTGCTGGATAAAAGAACTTGATATGGTCAACAATGTCTGAATATTTTTCATAGTCTTTTCGCGGCTTTTCTTGTTCTCTTTCGATGTTCATGATCTTTTTGAAATAATCTTTGTCAAAATTGATAAGTTTCAGTAATTCTGGCGAATATTTTTTAGCGTATTTTTCGGCCTTCGATGTTATTTCATCCTTCGTGTAAAAAGCTAAAACCTCTTTGCAAATATTCTGTAGTTTTGGTAAATCAAATAAGGCGCCATCCAAACTCATTTTACTAAATGTCATCTGAAATTCATTTACATCAGTCTTAGGATTTTGCATCAACCATTCTTCAAAGTTTGAGTTAGCAATCGTCATCAAATATTTGATTATTCCCTCAATGGGATATCCTTCCTTTAAGAAAAAACTAACAGCGGCCTCGGGATCCTTACGCTTTGATAGTTTCCTTCTTTTTCCTTCATCATTTTTCATAATAACTGGTAAGTGAGCATATTTAGGAAGTTCAAAGCCCATCGTTTTAAATAAGTCAACGTGAATCGGCAAAGATGATATCCATTCCTCACCGCGAGTAATAACTGTCGTGTGCATAAAATGATCATCGCACAAATGGGCAAAATGATAAGTTGGAAGCCCATCTGATTTTAATATAACAATATCTTGATCATTCTCTGACAAATTTAAATCGCCACGGATTTCATCGTGAACGCGAATGTAATTGTTGTGATTTCCCATCGATTTGAAACGAATGACATAACTGATGCCACTAGCAATTTTATCGTAAGCCTCGTCGATGGTAAGATGACGGCACTTCGCATATTCTCCATAATATCCTGGAACAACGCGATTAGCATTTTGAGTCAGTCGCAAATTTTCCAAGTCCTTGGCGGTGCAGAAACACGGATATGCCAAACCTCTCCTAAGCAAATCCTTAATGCATACTTTATAAATATTGCTGCGCTTAGACTGAACATAAGGCCCATATTTTCCCTTTTCGGTATCGCCAAAATATCCTTCATCCTGAACGATTCCGAAAGTTTCTAACTGTTCGACAAGTTCCTTGCCTGATCCCGCAATTTCTCTTTTTTGATCCGTATCTTCCAATCGAAAAAAGTATACTCCATGCGACTGCTTAGCAATTTTATATGCAATCAACGCCGTAAATAATGATCCTGTGTGTAAAAATCCTGTCGGTGAAGGTGCAAAGCGCGTAACTTCAGCCCCTTGTGGTAACTTGCGTGGCGGATATCTTTTTTCTAAATCCGCAACTGTCTCAGTAACGTTCGGAAAAATAAGTTCTGCTAAATCTTCATTTGTATGCATATATCTATAACCTCTCTTATATTTTACCATTCACATCTTCTTAAAGATATTACTTAATTGGCTTAATGTAAAATTTACCATAAACTCCTTTTGAAGGAACAATGGTCACAAAACAATCTGAATCCACTTTTTTGGAAAATTCAATCACTCGTTTAACTTCGCTATCTGAAACAATCATAAAGATAATTTTCCGAGGCTGTCCCGAATATCCACCACGCGCATCAATCACTGAGCATCCGTGGGGGAAGGCTCGAAGCAATAGCGGAGCAAGGTCCGTTTTGGAAGTTGTAATCTGTATCTCCGTTTTCTTATTTTTTATGTTTATGATGTCAACAACTTTGGAAGCCGTAAAAAAGTAGATAACAGTATATAGCGTCATCGTAACTTCGCCGAGATTATTAAGTCTTATGATATTGACTAAAGTATAGACAATAACAATAATTGCATTGATAATCATAGCGAATTTACCAGCTGTCGTTGATTTTTTCTCAGCGATAGCATAGGCCACCACATCCACTCCACCGGCCGAACATCCTACGACATATGCAATGCCGGATGATACGCCAGTCAAGATACCCGCAAAAAGTGCCCTTGCAATAAAATCTGTATCAATTTCAAATATCACAACCCAATTCTGTGGTATATAAGAAATCAAAACCGAGCATAGTACAACATCAATAAAAGTAAGAATAGTAAATCGCTTTCCTATTCTTTTCCACGCAACATAAAACAAAGGAACGTTGACTAAGAAGAAGCATATAGAAGTCATAATATACTCATTTCCTGTATAGCCGAAAATTTGGAAAATTCTGAGAAATATCTGAGCGGTTCCTGAGGCTCCTCCCGAAATCAACGAAGGGTTAACAATGCTACCACCTACTTCAATTGGCTTTGGAGCAATAAAAGCACGATAGCCATAGGCAAAGGTAAAAGCCGAGATCAAAATACCAATTGCAGCCCAAGTGTATTCCAAAAAATATTTAAGAGCGGGATGATCCAACAAATAGTCATTCATAGCGATCTTTCGCTTTTGGAAAAAGCTTGGTTTTCTCTTCTTGTAAGCAATAGAAGATGATGAAGGTTTTCTTGATGTTTCACCCATAATTAATCTCCTTAATATATAATATATATTAATAACATTTAGTATTATACAAGTCTTTCTTGAAAAATAAAGACCCTGCCCAATTTAAAATTAATCGATTTAGCGATCACTCTTGATATTATGGTCATCGCTTTTTTGATTATAGCCTGTTGATAAATAAATAATTACAAATAAAAACTCGTCAGATATGACGAGTGTAATTTTATTTAATAATCAAAAAATAAACTATTACTTAGCTTTTACATCAACGATTTTCTTACCGTTGTAAAATCCACATTGGGGACAAACGTGATGTGATTTGATCATTGCACCGCAATTGCTGCATTCAACTAATCCCTGAGAATGAAGTTTAAAATGAGTTCTTCTTAATCTTTTGCGGGTTTTCGAGATACGTCTTGCTGGAGTTGCCATTTTGATATTCTCCTTTTCTACTTTCGCAAGTAAGAGTATACCTATATGTCTTTATTTTGTCAATAAAATTTAAGGCTTTAAGCGAATATCATCTTCT
>JAQWCB010000124.1 GCA_028707375.1 Bacilli bacterium
TTTAACACGTTGGAAATAATTGATATTGATAAATATACCTAATAATACCGATACCACGATAGCGGCAACGGAAACCGGAGTAAATGCGAAACCAACAAAATTCATAATCATAATTTGAATCAATGTTGCCACGGAAATCGACAATCCTGACAAAAGTCCGGTCACACCATATTCAATAATCATTGCCAAAATCATGAAAAGGAAACTGACACCAACTCCTATCATCAAATTTTGCATAGCGTGGGGAGGATAAGTAGCATCAATACTATTTGAGTAAACGTAATCAACATCAAAGCCATAATCCTCAGCATTGTAGGCATTGACAAAACTTCGAGCTGAAGACACAGTAAAGGCATCACCATTATCATCAGCTGATATAGTAATATATTCTTTATCCTCATCGTAATTCGATAAATCAACAGTTGAAATGACTTTCTTAGTAACGCTCGCTAAAGCATCATCACCGTATGCTAAATCATATGTATCTTGACTTGCATCATAATTCTGCCACACATATACCTTGGTATTTGAAGTGGATTCTCCGCCTTCAGAGTCAGGTGCCGTTTCTACCTCTTGAGCCTGAGCCAATAAATCTTGATAGGCTTGATCATCGCCAACGTTCCAAGCCACAATCGGAGTAGCACCATCGTAATCCAGGGTCAAAGGGTCCTTGTTTCCAAATAAGCTACTGCCATCAACGACATAGTCATTCTCGGTAAAGAAAGAGAGTTTACCGGAAGATTTAACCACGCGCATAATATTATTAAGTTCATTTGTTGTCGATGGAGCCAACTTGATTCGAACTTGATCAGTTCCAAGCGTTTCCAAATCGTAGTTGGTTGCTCCGGCTAAATCCAAACGATCAGAAATCTTCTCTTCAATATCGTGTTGATTTAGTTCAATTCCACCATCGCGCCTGGAAATATTTAATACAACCTCGGTGCCACCATCATATTCTATTGATAGGTTATTTGAATCGTAAACAGCTTGAATGTTGAAACAAATCATAACAGTCAAACTCAACACCATGACTATCAATGCCCAAAATCTTCTCATATATACCCTTTCTATCTTTAAATTTAAGAAATCTCACCTTCTTAAATTTAAACTGAACAAGTATATAAAAATATACTTATTTCGATTATTTTCACGTTATTAACTTTATCATTTAAACGCGATAATATCAAGTTTATATATATAAATGTATCGATATTTTAACAATAATTTTTTACAGAAGTTTCAGGACGGCCGTAATCGCAAAGTCGACAACAAAAAGAATAGCAATTCCAATAACATAAGGGTTTAAATTTTCTCGCTTTTGGGCACATAAGCTCATGACAACATATGAAATGATACCTATTCCTAACCCATTAGCTAACGAATAAGTCAAAATCATCATCAAGATGGTAAGAACTCCCGCATAAAGAGTTATCTTTCCATCCTTGCTCATGCTCTTGACAGCGCGAGAAAAAATCAAGATTCCCACTGCCACTAAAGCTGGAGCAGTGACGCAAGAATAGGAAAAAATAGAAAAGATGGGATAACAGAAAGCCGCGATCAAAAACATCAAACCTGTAGTGCATGAAGCTAGTCCCGTTTTCGCGCCCATTGAAGCACCGATGCTCGACTCAGCAAATGAAGTAACGGTCGAGGTTCCAAGCGGGGCACAGACCAAGGCTCCAGTGGCATCAACCATCATCGCTTTTCGACCATCAATCAGGTTTCCATCAGCATTGATAAGACCGCAATCTTTTCCCACGGTCACCAAAGTCGCTGTGGTATCAAATAAATTGACTAGTATCAGCGCGAATATCGCCATATACGACTCCGGATTAACAAAAATATTTTTGAGCATTTCTCCAAAAGATTCGGTATTTCCATGGGAAGCAAATCCAAAGAAAATGACATCATCAAAACCCGATGCTCCAAAGGCGAGACTAGAATCGTACCATGGGGCAATTGGAAGTCCGCTATTTATAGCGTATTCTTTGTTTCCAGTAGCAATCATAACAGAGGTAATAATAACGCCAACAACAGCCACGACAAGAAGAGTGATAGGAATGGCGAATCTTGAAATTTTTTTGCTCTTCACAAACATCAATCCCACAACTAATAATATTCCTAAAAATGCCAATAAAACTGATGGACTATCAAATGTTCCAAGAGTGACCAAGGTCGAATCGCTGTTAGTAATAATTCCCGAACCAATCAATCCAACAAAGAGAATAAAACCACCCAAACCTGCGGAAATAGCATTTTTCAGACCCTGGGGAATACTCTCAATCAGTTTCTGCCGCAGCGGTGTCAAGGACATAGCAAAGAAAAGAATGCCTGAAACAAATAGCAAAAGCATCGATTCCTGCCAACTGAAACCAATGCCGATACACACCGTGTAGGCTAAATAGGCATTTAGTCCCATTCCAGCCGACAGCGCTATGGGATAATTGGCGAAAAGTCCCATAAAAATAGTTACCAGACCGGTCAGCAAAGCTGTAGCAAAAAACACACCGCTCGCATTCATTCCCATGTCTGAGAGAATGTTTGAATTGACGGGAAGAATATACAGCATAGCTACGAATACAACTAGTCCGGCAATGATTTCGGTACGAATATCACTGCCCTTACTCTTTAATTTAAAACGTTTTAACAAAAAATCTTTCATGTAAGCGCTCACTTTCTAACAATATAGATAATAAACGAATATCTGATGAATGTCTAGAAAATGTTGTCACTCCCCTTATATTTATCTAAATATCCCAAATGCTTGTAAGCTTTCTTGCTGGCAACTCGTCCTCTCGAAGTCCGATTCAGCATTCCAATTTTCACTAAATATGGCTCGTAAACATCTTCAAGGTTCACTGAATCCTCGCCGATGGCGATAGCAATATTATTTAAACCAGTCGGTTTTCCTTTGTAGCGAACAATCAATGTCTCAAGATACTTGCGATCAATTGCATCCAACCCCAATTCATCGATTCCAAGGCCATTCAGCGCCGCCGTAGCCAAGTCGGCATCAATATAATTTAGATTGTTAATAGTCGCATAATCTCTAACACGTTTAAACAAGCGATTGGCAATTCGCGGCGTACCGCGCGAGCGTTTAGCAATCATAAAATTCGCCTCTGAAGTAATAGAAACATTAAAAACTCGCGAAGTTCTCTCAATTATTTGCATTAAAGACTCATCGGAATAATAGTCAAAATGACCTGTAATTCCAAAACGGTCGCGAAGTGGCGATGATAGGCTCCCGGCCTTGGTTGTTGCCCCAATCAAGGTAAAAGGTGGCAATTTTATATTGATTGAGCGAGCCTCAGCATCCTTACCTACAACAATAGATAATGAAAAATCTTCCATCGCTTCATACAAAACCTCTTCAACAATTGATGGAAGGCGATGAATTTCATCTACAAACAAAATATCTCCAGGATTAAGCGTCGACAAAATGGAAGCCAAATCGCCAGTTCTTTCTAAACTTGGTCCATTGATTATCCGTATTTCTGAATGCATCTCGTGGGCGATTATATTAGCCAAAGTAGTCTTTCCCAGTCCTGGTGGACCATATAAAAGAACAT
>JAQWCB010000125.1 GCA_028707375.1 Bacilli bacterium
TTTACATTGGAAGGACCGAGCTGGCGCATCGAAAACCGGAAAACAATACTCGATAACCGTTAAGATTGGCTTGAAAGTGGTATCCTTGATATGCGCGTTTTTGGTATCTTTTGTATTGACGTTTACACCAGGTTCGCAACTCACAGAATTTGCGATAAGAACAGCTGTCAAAAACGGGTCTTTACCAAGTGTAAAGATCAATTCAAAAAATCTTATTAACGCAGATATCTTTGCATCGTGGATCAAAGGAGAGTGAAAACTATGAATTATATTTCGTTCAAATTGGTTAAGGATTCACTTGATATTGAATCTGTTGCAAAATATCTGGGATTAGATGTTAAAAATCACATGTGTTGCTGCTTATTTCATAATGATAAAACGCCATCCATGAGACTCTATACGGATCACTTCTATTGTTTTGGATGTGGATCCTCCGGTGATGTGATAAAGCTTGCCGCTGAGGTATTACACGTGAAGCCTTTTGACACTGTATTAATCTTGAACGACGCATTTAAATTAGGATTGGATTTTAAAGAAATATCGGCGTATAAAAAAACTCGATATCCAACTCAATTGATTTTGAAGCAACAGGATTATGAAGATTGGTATCGGTTAGCAGTTTTAATTTTGAGCATTTATATTCAATGTTGTTACGCCGTAATGAACTTTTCTGATCATTTTGAATGGCAATTCGAAATGGCAAAATCCGAGGCAGAACACACAGAATTCATACAGGATTCAATGTTTGAGAAGAGTCCATTAAAGGCTTTCGAATACCGAGAGGAGGTGAACAAAATTGACCGAAAACTACAGAGAAGCTTCAATCTCTCTGATGGAACTGGAAAACAGTATATTAGATCCCATACAATGGAATGAGCCCTTTTCTTTCGACTATGAACCTATGGGGTTTGATACCAATTGGCTCCCCAGCCCTTTAAACGAATATGCTAAAGCTATATCCATTTCAATTCAAGTTCCAGTTGATATGCCTGCTGTAGCATTGCTCTCCGTACTAGCTTTATGTAATGCAGGTAAATACGAAATTGAGGGAAAACTCGGTTATTACGAACCACTTAATATGTTCTGCGTTATCGTTGGTAATCCGTCTGAGAGAAAATCCGCTGTATTGAAAGAAGTAATTTCACCAATCATTCAATTTGAAACAGAAGAGAATGACATGTTGAAAAACGATATTGCGGAAAACATATGTGAAAAAAATCTTCTGCATAAGGAGCTTAAAATTCTAGAGGATCAGGCTTTAAAAGACACTCGAAAGAGAAAAAAGGCTCTCGAAAAAGCCAAGGAGTTAAGTAATTTTAAGGAACTGCGACCGAAACGATATATTGTTGATGACATAACTATTGAAAAGCTTGCATCAATGCTATGTGAGCATAATGGTAGACTCGGAATCATTTCAAGTGAAGGCAATATATTCGATATTTTCTCGGGTCAATATTCAAAGAAAGAAAACTTTGATTGTGTTCTAAAAGCATATTCTGGCGATAGTATCAGGGTTGATCGTCAAGGACGGGCATCTGAATATGTAAACAATCCCGTTCTGACAATGCTCTTAGGTATACAGCCTTCTGTATTAAGCTCAATAATCAGCAATAAGAGCTTCCAAGGCAAAGGACTGATAAGCCGATTCTTCTTTTGCTTCCCAAAGTCAAAAATTGGTTCAAGACAGTTTAAAACACCAGAGATTCCAAAGCGTCTTAATGATAGTTATGGTCACTTAGTTCGTCAGCTTATGAATAACAGGAATGAAGTTCCACAAATTCTTAGGCTGTCCGATGATGCAAAAGCTATCTTTATACATTTCTATAATGAGATAGAAGGCAGGTTGATCAACGATTTGTTTGATTTGCAAGCTTTTGCAGGAAAGTTAACCGGAATGGTCCTTAGAATATGTGGTAATATTCATGTTGCAAAGAACCCCGAAAGCCCTCAGAATCGTACGATAGATAAGGAAACCATGAGCAATGCAATACACTTAGGTAGGTATGCGATAAGTCATGCATTAAAAGCTTCCGAAGTTTCCTTCAATTCAAAACTAGTAACATGCAAATATATAATTGAGCGAATTACAAGTGGGGATAGGCTTGAAATTATTAGCAAAAGAGACATTCTCCGACTTTGCCAAAGATTAAAAACAGCAAAGGATTTGCAACCCTTTTTAGACACCTTGATTGATTACGGGTATCTTCTACCTGATCAAACACCAGATGAGGAATGCAGTAGAGGACGGCCATCCGAAAAATATTATATTAATCCATTTATCTATAAAAATATCATCAATCCGAAAACTGTTTTCCTGAATGAAAATGATTTCGAAGATAATGAGTCGGTAAAATGAATATTTAAAAATCTTTAGTCTGGTAAATATGATCTGGCTAAGTGCCGCTAGTCAAAGTACCATTTCAGTGCTAAAAAGATCAGCCTAGATAATTATGCTATACTTTTCTTATAACCTAATGCAATTGATACATTATTTATAAAAATGTGGTTTGATATTAGTATCGATTTTTATCTAAATTATGTCGGGGGGTGTAATTGAGAATGGCAAACATGCAAGGCAAAAAATATTCAGATTTAGAAATAGCTCAAGCGCTTGCAATATATGATGTTGAGGGAACGATTGAAGGAGTGGCTAGAGAAGTAGGGGCAACTAGGAATACTGTACGAAAATGGGTTATGAATAGGAGTAAGTACGAAAATGGAAATAGTGTAATCAAGGCTGAAACCTTCCACGATTTATACACCCGTAAAAGAGATTCTCTTTTGAAAGCCAACATAGACCTCCAACACAAGGCATTACAACAGATTGACAAGCGGATTGGTGAGGCCAACGCATACCAGGCAGCGCTCATTTATGGCATCCTGCATGACAAGGTGACACGGGCTACAGGTGAGACTCCGGCCGGCAGCACAACGAATATCATGATCTCAAATATGGGGCAGGAAGAGGCGACGGAGCTCATGGCAAGGGTTTTGGAGAGAGCTAATTCCTCCAGTAAAAAGGGAGATTGACCGAAAGATTCAACTATTCCGAAAAGTAAGATAAACGGAATAGTTGTTTTTAATTGTTAAAATTGCAATGGTTACGGGTATTATCGAGGCAGGACCGGAAACCGGATATATAACGGAAGGCAGTTTTCGGTGGCGGATCACAACATATAGTGGTGGTTCTGACCGGACCGGAAAAGAAGGACTGGAATTATTCCGGCGGCTTCTTTTTCTCCGTGGGGGGTGGGGGTGTCACTCAAAGGGAGGGGGGGAGCAAACTTTTTGCGGCCAGGGTACCCCGCCGATGGGTGGTATGGTCCAATGCTTCCCCGAGATACCATATTTCCAAAGTACCATTAGATAGAACCAAACCCCAACACAGATAGTCTTTTAAGGTAAGCGTCAAATAAAACGTCACCTAAAATTGTAGTTGAAAAACTTGTACAATCACAATAGGAATAAGGTTGAAAAAGTAAGTCAACTTTTTCAACCAAGAATGGAGTGATTGTATGGATACA
>JAQWCB010000126.1 GCA_028707375.1 Bacilli bacterium
TTAGGCTTTTGTCAGCTATAAAGATACTGATAATCAGCTACTTAACCATCTTTTTTATGTTAAATTATGTTATGTAAATCATTGAATTTTAATTAGTTAATTGAATATTTACCGAAGTATTGATAATTGATATTCAATAAGATGATGTTCGTTGTTGACGTCCAATCCGAGCAACGTATTCTTTTTCTCATCGATGCAAAAACCGGTAATGTATTTATCCAGTGAATATTCCAACAGGGGAGTACCTTTAAGACTAAATACCTGAATAGTATTTCCCCCTTCTATCCTGTTGTGAGGATCTTCTTTACGGATATTCTTGAAAGATGTACCCCAGAAAAGAGTATAAATTTTATCTCTTCCTACATGCACATCACTGTATCCCATAATTCCGGTTGGGACTGCGTAAGCTCCCTGATTAGCAAATTCTGGCTCACCGAATTTACCGTACAGAATATTGATTATTTCGTTTGTTTTTAAATTATAAATCTCAATCACTTGCCCCAGTTGGGTGACCATAGCCAAAATACCGTTATCAGGGTTGTAATCTAAAAAGGGACGCCATGCCTGTGCCAAAGCGATATCTGGTATATTCGGGTCTCGTCTCTTTTTCGTTGGAATTATAAACAGTTGCTTCGTTATATTACCATTGTTGTTTATAATATTCACTCGGTACTTGTCGCTATAATCGGGAATTGCATACAGGGAATCATCAATCAACGTAAAATCTAAACTTCTGATGAGTTTTTCCGAAAGATTGATCCGTTTGAAAAGACTGTCTGTGAAAGATTTATAAATGCTTATTGACATATTGTTTGCATCTAAAAGATAGATGGCCCCATGTTTATTTAATCGGATGTTCTCTACTCTCAGAAATTCTTCAGGACCATTGCCTTTATGAGCGTAAGAGTTTTCCAGACTCATTCCAGGATATTTGAATGTGTGACAATAAAAATCAGGCCCGTGCAAATCAAGAATATACAATAAAGAGTCTTTTTCCCTTATTCTGAAAGGATAACGAAAATAAACCGTGTCTTCTATAAGAACAGGCTTCCCTTCCAAATTCTTCTTTTCGTCAAATTGAAATTCAGAAGAATGAGGGGCAGCACAACTTAACGAAATACTTAGAAGAATAAATAGAGTGATTTTCATTTTTTTCATCTTGAATAGTATAATACCAACCTCTCATCTTTAGGACAATCAACACTCCCACATCCAAAGCAAAAAATATTGAGATTTTCTGGTGTAGCGAGGCATTCAATATTATTCAGCATTAACTCTGTCAAATGATTGCTATCAGCTTTTTGTTTTATCCCGTTGAATATGAGAATTGAGAATATGACGAGAATAAAAATTGCAACAAGTTTTTTCATTTTTTTTCTATTTATTAATTTGTGGTAAAGATCAAAACAATAAAATAGAAAAGGAAATTTTAAAATGTTAAGATTCTGACTCAATTCTGTTCATATTTTCCAGTACTTTAAGATGGAAAAATGAAAATAAACATTTGTTTTTATTATTTTTGTAAACGAGTGACGAGATGTTGGTTATAAGTTTTAACCTGGATTAGATGAAACATAAGAAGCATGTTGTGATTAATGCGTTAATATCGGTTGTACTTTTGGGTATTGTCGTGAATCAGATCATTTGGTTACAAAATATGTATAGCTTGGCAGAAAGGGAATTGAAAGCGAATGCCAATCAATCACTTCAGAACGCAGCCTACATGGAATTAAACGAAAGAAGTGAAATAATGGGTGGTTTTACAGTTTTCTCTTCCAATCTTTCTACTCCTAATGATACCTCTCGTTTTTTTTCTAAAGATGTTGTAACAGCTGATTCTACGTACACCTTTATCCTTGATAAGAACGATCAGAACACTATGCATAAAATATCCCAGTTTGTTTTGAAACAGATTTTCCCCATTCGTTTAGAGAGATTAGATACTCTTTTTAAAGAAAATATGGATGGAAGATATGCAGTGCAGGAGACTTATTTCGATTATCTTGATTTGGAGATGAACACGTTATTGAGCACTTCCAGACCGATAAATATTAAGCCGACACATTATATTTTAACGGATACTTTTTCGTTAGATATTGCAAATTCTATTGGGATAATCGCTTACGTGAAAAATTCTCGCACTGCTATTTTGGACACCATGAAGAAGCAGCTAAGTCTCTCTGTTTTACTTATTATAATAGGAATTGTCTCGCTCTATTATATTTCTCGAAGCTTTGTTTTTCAGTGGAAAACAGAAAAAATGCGACAAGAATCGGTAAACGTAATGACTCATGAATTCAAACGCCCTATATCAAGCGCTGTCGCGATGGTATCTACCATTCCGTTTTACTTAAAGAAAAAAGAAACAGACAGGGTTTTGGACTATGTTAATAATATAGAAATCGCATTGAATAAGTTGACATACTACACCAAGAGAATTCAGCAAATTAGTAATAATGAGAGAAATAGCGTGATATTAGAGAAAGCAACAGTGCAGATTGTACCTTTTTTTGAGTCTTTACGACAAAGATATGTTTCACCCGAGGAACATGGTGGAAGAATTATTTTAAATGTTGAATTTAAAACGTCGAAAAAAGTGATGGATGTTGATCCGCTTCATTTTTCTAATGTGATGGACAATCTGGTGGAAAATGCCATAAAATATACTGTGATAACACCTGTTATGATAAATATAGACGTGACGGACTCTATGAATGATAAATTAAAAATATCGGTAACTGATAATGGTATTGGGATTTCTACTCCGGACATAAAGCATATATTTGACAAATTCTATCGCGTAAAAAGAACGGAAACCAAAAATAAAATAGGGTTTGGCTTAGGATTGACCTATGTGAAATCAATTGTTGAAGCACACGGGGGGACTATTTCCGTTAGCAGTGAACTGAACAAGGGTAGTGAGTTTATTCTAATTTTTCAAGGATAGCACACATGGATGATTTGGTATTATTGGTTGAAGACGATTTACAATTGGGTAAAATCCTGAAAGATTTTTTTGAGGAAAACGGTCTTTCGGTTATCTGGTCGATTGAAGGTGAAGATGCTCTGAAAAAATTCAAAGAATTGAATCCAAGACTGCTCCTGCTGGATGTGGTTCTTCCCGGAATAGATGGATTTACGCTTGCTTCTAAAGTTCGGCAAATCAATGGTGTTGTGCCGATCATATTCATGACTGGAACGGCACTTGACATGGAAAACTATCATAAGGCCTATCAGTTGTTGAGAGCGACCAATTATATTGAAAAGCCTGTAAATCCGAATAATGCATTGGCGCAGATAATGAGTATACTTGAACCCGTGAATATCCGAAAATTCAGCATAAGCAATTTACATATTGTCATCGATGGCCAGCAATTGACAATCAATCAAAAAAACTTTCAATTACGGGACAAGGATATACAGGTCTTTACCCTGTTACTTGAAAACGTAAACTCCACAGTTAGTCGAAAGGATATTTTGAACAAGGTCTGGAGAGATGATAAATTCC
>JAQWCB010000127.1 GCA_028707375.1 Bacilli bacterium
GGCAGCAGAAAAGCCTGTGGGCTGGGATGATAGCTGGCACGGCGATAATTCTGTTCAATGGGGCTATACGGGCTAATTATATCATTAGAATAGCTATGTCGGCTTGACAATTGTCAAGCCGATTTTTTTTATAAAGGAGAGAATGTCATCCTGAAAGATAAATCAAATCTATATTTTTTTATATTTCAAAGCATAAATTGTGTTTATGTATTGATTTTAAGAAATAATAATGGTAAAATATGGAAAACACACGATATTCATTATAGTATCGCTTAATGGTGTAATTTGTTTTGAATATTGTAAAGGGAGCCAAAGATGAACAAAAAGATAATTTTCCTAATAGCAGTTATTTTGCTTATAGGTATGCTAACGGCATGCAATGGTGATGCATCATACAAAATTTCTTTCGTTGTAGACGGTGAAGTTGTACATAGCATTGATATTAAAAGCAATGAAGAGATCAAGATGCCCGACAATCCCGAAAAAGACGGATATGATTTTGTCGGCTGGTATTTAGATAAGGATGTTTGGCAGCAGCAATTCAATGAAACTACCCAAGTTAATAGTGATATCAGCGTATATGCATATTGGGAAGAGATTTCATTCACCATCTCTTTTAATTCAAATGGCGGAAGTAAAGTTCCATCCATAAATAAGGAGCAGGGGAAAACGATAACGCCACCGCTATTTCCTACAAAGACAGGTTATGTTTTGGATGGATGGTATACAGATAACGATACCTTTAACAATAAATATACTTTTGATAAGATGCCTTCCGAAGATTTGACACTGTATGCAAATTGGCTGGCGTGCCCTCAGCGTATAGATAAAGACGGTACAATCAACCCTGAAGGAGGTTATTTCTTCTTTGGTGAATATCCGCAAACAATTAAGGCTGAGAATATTACAATTAGTCAAACCAAAGACACCAGAGGGTATTATTTAGGCAGCGATGATGCTTATTATTCTAAAGTCGTAGCTGATTCGACTTTTCAGTTTTCTACGGGGGAATCAGCTGTTCAAGGGGCAACATATTATTTCAGAGTAGAGCCTATTAAGTGGAGAATACTGAATATAACAGATGACACAGCGCTCATATTATGCGATAGTATTCTGTCTGGTATGCGTTTCGCCGAAGAATCTAACATTTATGAGAACAGCGAGATTAGAGCTTGGCTATTGAATGATTTCCGTCAAGAAGCTTTCGATGATTCTCAAAGAGAGTTTATACAGAGTGAAGTGTCAGAAGATGCTATTTTTATTCTTAATTATGAGGACATGGTAAATTCCTCTTATGGCTATAGCGAAACAGCTGAAGAAGATTTGTCACGGGTATTGAAACCTAGCGATTATACTATAGCAAAGGGAATTCCGATTGCTGATACTGGTTCTTTCCAAGGAAATGGGCAATGGTGGTTATCTTCGCCTGATGAATTATCCAATACCAGCGCATCATATATTGACATTAATGGAAGCATTCAGACCAAAATGGTTAGCAATAGTACGGGTATTACACCGGCTTTAAGAATATCATTAGCATCTTAAATACTGCTTATCTAAATGATAATAGTGGCGAGGCTTTTGCTTTGCCACTTGGTCATTTTATAGGCAAAGACCTCAAATAAAATTTATTTAGACTTGAGTTTATTTGAGGTCTTAAATATAATAATTTCAAAGTAATAAATAAAAAATAATTCTATAGTGTACTAGAGGGAAATATGAAAAATATTACAACAAAAAAGTTTATTATGTATTTTTTACTTATTGGCGGAGTAATAATTTTTTTAACTTTTGCTTATATAAATTTTCTTGAAAACCTTTCAATTCAAGGCGGATTTGATGTATTTGCTTTTTTTCGTACCTTTTCTGATTCTGGCTTTTTTGAAATAATAGGAATGATTTTATATGCTATCGTAGGTTGTTTTATTATTTTTGCTTTTCCGTTTCCGCTTTTATTTGGGGCCTTGGGTTATTTTAATATTTACTTAATAATCGCTTATATTTTAAATGTTATTATCGCTATTGCCGTTTTAACTATTACATCTGAAGATGAACAATTTTATAGTGAATCTGATTTTGATACTACAACGATTAAAACAACATATGATTATGATGAGGGCACTATAACCGAGACAGTAACTACACCAAAAGATAAAGCCGATAGAGCCAACTTTTGGATGAAGGTTTTATTATTTTTCTTAATAATAGGATTGCCGTTTATATCATATCCTGTTATCCTTTTCATGTTGATACACAATGCACCTTTTAGCAAACAGAAGTGGTATGCTACAGCACCCCTAATGATAGTTGCTTTAGCCATATTTATTGGTATTGGTTATGGTTTTGATTATGCAGTTAAAAATGAGTTTGTTCCAACTTATACTTACGAAGTAATTAAGAGAGAAGATGGAATGACACCATACATTGGACAGTTCACTGATGGAGATGCAGTAATAATCACATCTTATAATAAAAACAAAAAAGAAATTATCATACCGAGCAACATTGATGGTTTACCGGTTGTACAAATTGCATCCTTAGCTTTTTCGAAAGCATCCAAAGCAACTAAAATTATTGTTCCAAGTAGTGTTAAAATTATTGAGTCAGGAGCTTTTTATGGTACAAGCAATTTAAAATCGATTACTTTGCCATTTTTAGGAAATACAAAGGAAGATAATGTTGATTATTATTTTTCTGAACGCAGTGTTCTAGGGTATATATTTGGAGGAGTAGAATATTCTGAAAGTTACTTAGCAAATGGATATTACTTACCAATTACTCTAACAGAAGTCATTATCACAGATGAAATGCATACACTTGCTGCAGATTCATTTAAAGGAATGACGAGTTTAGAAAATTGTGAAATCCCGTCTGGTATAGTATCTATTGAGAATTCTGCTTTTTATGGCACAATAAATTTAAAGTCAATAACGCTCACAACCGGTCTTAAAACTATAGGATACAGCGCTTTTAGTGAATGTGGTATAGAATCAATTAACATTCCAAATGGAGTAACGAGAATTGGCGATGCAGCTTTCGCTAAAAGTCAGTTAAAGTCAATTAATATTCCTGCCAGTGTAAACTACATAGGCGCACATGCTTTTAACAGTGCCGTAAATTTAGAAGCAATTGTTTTTGATGAAGATTCAAGCTTGACGACGATTGAAGCTTACACATTCGCCGGTACTACAAATTTAAAATCAATAATAATTCCTTCAAATGTAACACGCATAGGAAATAATGCTTTTAGTGAAGCAATCGCTTTAGAAACAATAATAATTCCTTCAAATGTAACACACATAGGAGACAATACTTTTAGTGAAGCAATCGCTTTAGAAACAATCACTTTTGACAAAGATTCAAGCTTGACGACGATTGGAGATTACGCATTTGGAGGTACAACAAATTTAAAATCAATAATATTTCCTTCAAATATAGTACACATAGGAAAAAATGCTTTTAGGGAAGCAATCAG
>JAQWCB010000128.1 GCA_028707375.1 Bacilli bacterium
CCAATATTTTTGGTAACCAGTTTTTGGTTGTCGCTACCGATTCAATGGCTGTCGATGAAAGTGGGAATGAGGTATACCCTGTCGGAATTGGCTTAATATGTCAAAAAGTTGATGTTGATTCAATTGAAGTTGGTGATGATATTACGTTTTATTGGAAAGATATAAACAGTACGATCACTCACCGAGTATATGAAATAAATACTAATGCTGAAGGTGAAGTGGAATCCTTTATGTGCCACGGTATAAATGTTAATGCAACTTTTTATTCGCCGTCGCAGTATCAAGAAGTTCCTGTTGATCAAGTGCTTGGAAAAATAGTGGCGAAATCATATTTTTTAGGTAATTTTATTACTGCTATGCAAACTCCGTATATCGTTTTGCTGCTCATTGTTATTCCTGCTGCTTTTATTGCGGTTTCATCTATTGTAGATATGGTCAGAATAAAAAAGATGTCAGAGGATGAACTTGAGGAAAAATATGGTGATAAAAGCGAAAAGGAAGGTAACTCTGATGATCCATTATCTGGTCTAAGCGAGGATGAGAAAGCGAGTTTAAAAAAGCAGATGATTGAAGAAATGATCAAGACTAAAGAAGGAGAAAAAGATGAAAAGAAGTAAAGGATTCTTTATCCTACTTATCACGCTTTTTATTCTTTTAACCATTGCGGTTATAGCCTATTTTGGCTATGCCTATAATAGTGATTCGCTCAATGTTGTATTTGTTATTGTTGAATCAACATATGCGTTGCTCATCTTTATTTTACTTCCACTGATTATTAGAAGTCATCGCAGTTACTATTATCGAAAAAAGCGATATGATGAAGTTAAAAGGCTATATAAAGTTGATTCTACTTTTAACAACGAATCGTTTTTTATTGATAGATTGAGACACGAGGTCAAGCATTCTACAAAGCCGGGGGTTATCATCTCATTTATTCTTTTTTCTGAGTCGGAAAAATATCAGTATTACCAGTTAGAGAAAATTAGAAATTTCTATGGGATTGTCATTCAGTATTTTGAAGCATTGATGACAAATGAAAAATATCACAAGAATATTACTTGTGGTTTTGAGCAGAACACATTTTATGTCTATTATAAATATGAAGAGAAAGAAGATGTGAATCGTCTTTTATCAAAGATGGATAACGATATGTACTCCTTATTCTCTAAAATGCACGTTCATTTAAATATGCACCCATCATTTGGTGTTTACTCCATTGAGGATAAAAAGATTGATGTCAGAGATATGGTTGAACATTCAAAACTGGCGTTGATGGCATCAGTAAACTCTTTCCAAGTTGTTGTCTTTTTTAGTGAAGATCTATTGGACGCGCAGATTAATAACGATGCTTTGGAACAAGAGATTCGAAGAGGAATCGAAAAGCGTGAATTCGAAGTATACTACCAGGGAAAATTTGATTTAGCTACTAATAAGTTTGTTGGGGCCGAGGCTTTGATTCGATGGAATCATCCAACTAGAGGATTATTTAACCCGGGTGCTTTCATCGGTGAATGTGAAAAATCGGGACTGATTCACGTCTTGGATTTCTATGTTTTCGATCAAGTCTGTAAGGATCTTGGCGATTGGAAGAAGCGTGGGCGCCGCATGGTTCCCATTTCAACCAATTTTTCCTCATCTGATTTCTATCGACCCGATTTTGTTGAATCGGTTTTGCAGACTATTGATGCCAATAAGATTGCTCCTAATTTTCTAGAATTAGAAATAACAGAATCTTCAACAGCGAACAATTATTTTTACGTTATGTCCGTTCTGAAAAGATTGAAGGAAGCAAATGTTAGAATATTGATGGATGATTTTGGTACGGGATTCTCGTCGTTTGGAAATTTGAAAAAATATCCAATCAATGCAATCAAAATTGACAAGTCATTTATTGATGATATTACGGTTGATGTCAAGTCGCGCGAAATTGTTGATACAATTGTTCATTTGTCACGCTCATTGGGACTGACCTCGGTAGCTGAAGGAGTCCAAACGGAGAAACAGGTTGAAATATTGCGGGAGATTAAATGCAATCAAATTCAGGGTTTCTATTATTGTAAACCCATGCCTAAAAAAGATTTTGAAGTCTTTCTATCGACCAATACATTTGAAGAAAAGGAGGATATTTTATGATTCTTATTTTGGGTACCAGCGATGATATTCTCATCTATCTGCGCAATGTTATTCGCTATTCAAAAGTTGAAAAAGTAAATAATATGAAGGTGAATATTGGAAAGATATATGGTCAGGATGTGGCGATAGCCAACATCGGTATTTCTAATTATCGCACGGAAGTCATATCTGGTTTTTTAATCAATAAATATAATCCTTATATTGTCATTTCACTTTCGGATGCGATGAAATTAACTGCGGGAAGTAAAATTGGAGATTCCTTTTTAGGATCACAGATAGGATTGGTAGATATCGATCAAATGGAAAGACTTCCTGATCAGAAATTGAATACCGTTCCTGGTTTTCCGCAATATCTTTCGGTCTCTCCTACTTTAATCAAATTATTTAATGACTGTTCGGCTCAGGTAAATGTGTTGAGTGCGGAAGTAGGGACGATTCTTTCATCCAATAACTATGCCGTTATCTCTAAAAATCTAAGCTTTGATGTCAAAGACTATCAAGCCGTTAGACGCGAGGAAATAGTTTTTGACTCGGATGTGGGTGGTGTTGGCCTCACTTGCCATTTTTATGATGTACCGCTGTTTCCCTTAGTGTGTATATCACATGAAGTTGATAATAAAGAATCGTTTGTCGAGCGCAATAGAGTATTGCTAAGAACAGCGATGGATTTAGGAAAGATTGTTGTTTCGTTCATCGTCTCGATTTCTTCCAATGAAAATCATTTTATTCGCTCTGACGAATACGCCGCTAAAGATCGTTTTTAGATAAATAAGCAGTGAATATTGGTTTCCATGCTTTTACATCTTTTTATGTAACTATAATTTTTTCAAATACGGGACGACATACAATTCTTCGAATTCCTTTTCGGGAATAGAAGAAGAATAATAATTACCTCGGCCATTGGTGAAACCAACACTAATGGCTTTTTCTACTTGCTTTTTAGTACTGATGGCATCGAGACATGCATCAATTCTTAATTCGTTTGTCATCTTCAATATTGATTTAAGGGTGATTATACCCTTATTTGTTTCAAGAGCAGGCGTCAGTGAATTATCAAGTTTTACAGAATTTAGTGAGAGCTTTTGAAGTGGTTTAAAGACTGATTCGCCAACTCCGAAATGATTGATAGAAGTGTGAAATCCCATTTTGTTCAACTGATTTACAGTCGAAATGAGAATAGGAGAAATCTGTTTTTCCAAATAAATTATTTGAATATTAATATATTTATAAGGTACTTGATAACGATTGACCATATCCAATAGATAATTCTTAAAGCCTTGGTGCAAGAAGGTTCGATTTGAAAAATTGATGGATGTTGTCACTGATTTCCCATTTTTTT
>JAQWCB010000008.1 GCA_028707375.1 Bacilli bacterium
TGCTTGGTGATCATATTACAATTTAACCGATTACTTGTTTTATTAAACTCATGATATATTCCAGATTTTGTGTGTCTGAAACAGTCACTTCATAGTCCCCATTTCCCCAATGCCCTTTACGAGATACATCATTGGTTATATTTTTGGGATCATCCAAATCTCCTTTATGCATATTAATCCATATTTTCAATCCCTTTTGTTGTACATGGATGTCGGCAAGATTTTTGTCTTTTTTGAATGCAATGTATAATTTTTTTGGAAATAGTTCTATATCAGTCGCTAAATTCAGAATTGCATGCTTATAAGTTTCATATAATTCGATTATTTCTTCGGATTTCCCGGCTAAATGATCTTCTTCTGTATATACCTTTATCTCTTCAACCACTTTTCCGATAGTCGATGCTTCCTTTGTTTGGACTTGTTTTATACTTGGAGCTGACTGTGATTTCTTTACTGGGTTAATAACAATTATCTCATTCTCAAAACACTTTATTTCCCAAAGTTCAATGGGGAGATCTTTGAAATTCGAAGATTGTCGTTGGAAATCGGTAAACGAAGGAGCCACAAAAATGACTTTGCTTTGCGACCAATCTACCTCATTACGCTTAAGGTTATTCTTTTGCGATTCGTTATATTCGACAATAAAATCAGCTTTATATTCCAACATCAAGTTAAGATAAGAAACACCCTGGTCGACCACGCTGTAGTTACGATCACGCTTGTATTCAAGAATTACAAACGAGCGATTTTCTTCATCAAAAGCCAATGTATCAATGCGATTATTCTTAATGGTAAATTCGGATTTGATTAATTGATAGCCCGATACCTGTCCTAAGTTATTTTCAACTATCTTCTGAATATCTTTTTCGAGCTTAAAAGGTTTTTCTTTTAAGCCTTTCAGTTCGCTTTTGTTTTGTTGAAAAATTTTCATATACTTTTATTTGTTTCTTGTCAATTCATCTGCAATCTTTTCCGCTTGCTTCAATACCGTTTCTGTTGCCAGCATTTGCATATCGGGGGGATAGCCAAATTTGCGAAGTAAACGTTTTACGGATACTTTCAGTTTTGCTTTTACACTTTCTTTGATTGTCCAGTCAATAGAAGCGTTGTTCCGTATTGTTTCAGTAAGGACAACTGCCAACTCACGTAATTTGTCTTGTTGCATCAGTTCCCTGGCGCTTTCATTATCGGCAACAGCAGTGTAAAAAGCGTATTCAAAATCAGTCAATCCCATTGCTTTTGCCTCATCGTCCATAGCAGTTATATCTTTGCTTAAAGCAATGAGTTCTTCCATAACTTCGGCAGCAGTAAGTATTTTATTGTGGTATTTCTTAATAGAATTTTCGAGCATTTCCATGAATGATTTACCCTTGACTAAGTTTTTCTTTGCACGGTTCTTAATTTCATCGTTAAGCAGTTTTTTGAGAACTTCGAGTGCTATGTTTTTATGTTCCATACCTTTCAGTTCCAACAAAAACTCCTCAGACAAAATAGAAATATCCGGTTTTTTTAACCCGGCAGCATCGAAAATATCAATTACCTGTTCGCTGACCAATGCTTTATCGATTACCTGACGAATGGTTGTTTCCAATTCTTCATTCAAACGTCCGCCTACGGTACTGTCAAATTTTGCAAGGCGGGCTTTTACCGCTTGAAAAAATGCCACTTCTTCTTTCGCATCCATTGCTTGATCATGGGGAATGGCTATGGCAAACGCTTTCGACAGTGCTGCAACTTCATTGATAAACCGTTTCTTGCCATCTTCTAAGCTTAAGATATATTCTTCTGCGGCAAGTATCGTATTTAGCTTCTTTGACGTATCTGATTCGAAATAATCTTCATAAGAGAAACCGTGAAGCATGTTGGATATCACCTCTAACTTTTCAAGCATTAAGGTGACTGCTTGCTCTTGAGCAATAGCAGGGTCACCTTTACCACCGGAATCAGAATAGAACGAAAGTGCCTTCTTTAAATCGGAGGCAATACCCAGATAATCAACAACCAATCCTCCGGGTTTATCTTTATATACACGATTCACACGGGCGATAGCCTGCATCAGGTTGTGTCCCTTCATTGGCTTGTCAATATAGAGTGTATGCATACTCGGAGCATCAAAACCCGTCAGCCACATATCGCAAACAATCACCAACTTCAATTCATCGTCGGGCGACTTCATCCGTTCGGCCAACCTTCGGCGCTGCTCTTTGGTGGTATGATGTTTCGCTATTTTTGCCCCATCCGAAGAATTTGTTGTCATCACCACTTTAATTACGCCTTTATTCAAATCGTCGGAATGCCATTCGGGTTTTATGGCAATAATTGCATCGTACAACTCGGCAGCAATACGACGACTCATCGAAACGATCATGGCTTTCCCCTCGAAAACGGATTGACGCTCTTCGAAGTGATTGACAATATCGTTGGCAATTTTCTTTATCCGGTTTTCACTTCCGACAAGCGCCTCTAACTGTGTCCATTTGGCAATTGCTTTTTGTGTGTCTGTCAGGTCTTCCTGCTCCAAATCGCTATCGAGGTCTTCGACTAACCGGCGACCCTCCTCGCTAAGGTTTACTTTTGCCAAACGGCTTTCGTAATAAATCCGGACAGTCGCACCATCTTCTACTGCTTGTGCTATATCGTATATATCGACATAATTACCGAATATTTTAGGCGTATTTACATCCGTGCTTTCAATTGGCGTACCCGTAAAGCCCAAATAAGTTGCATTAGGTAGGGCATCCCGCATATATTTGGCAAATCCATAAACAGTCTTCTTGCCAATAACATCGCCTGCTTCATTTTTATCATCTACCGTTTTTGCCTTAAAGCCATATTGTGTACGGTGGGCTTCGTCGGCTATGACTATGATATTCTCCCGATCGGAAAGCAAGTCATATACATTGCCCTCTTCGGGATTAAATTTTTGTATGGTTGTAAACACGATACCGCCGGAACCGACTTTCAATAATTCTTTCAAATGAGAACGGTTTTCGGCTTGTATGGGCGTTTGTCGCAATAATTGTTTGGAAGCTGCAAATGTATCGAACAACTGATCGTCCAAATCGTTTCGATCGGTAATCACTACAATAGTAGGATTGTCCATTGTCAACACCAGTTTCCCTGTAAAGAACACCATGGAAAGAGACTTTCCACTGCCTTGCGTATGCCAAACAACTCCTCCCTTGCGGTCGCCAATGGGCTGACTGTCTACATCCGGCAAGCCATAACTGATTGGAGGTTCACAAAGTGTTGTAGTCGTTTCTAATTCTTTCTTTTTTACATATCCCGAAGCCCTAAGTGTGGATTCTACGGCTCTGTTTACCGCATAATATTGGTGATAGGCTGCAACTTTCTTTACTGTATTGATGGTAACAATCCCGGTTTTAGGATCTTCTTGCTTTGATTTTTCGAATACAATAAAATGACGAATCAAATCAAGCAAGGTCTCCTTGTTTAACATTCCGGTTATCAGGGTTTCAAGTTGACTTACCAAATGAGAAGCTTCGGCTTTTCCATCTGCCGATTTCCAAGCTAAGAAACGACTTAGTCCGGCAGAAAGGGAACCTGTTTTTGCTTCCAAGCCATCGGATATGATTAATAATCCATTGTATGTAAATAGTGACGGTATTTGTGCTTTGTATGTTTCGATCTGTCGGAAAGCAGATTGCACTGTCGCATTTTCGTCTGCTGCGTTTTTCAATTCCACCAATACCAAAGGCAAACCATTGACAAACAACAACACATCGGGTCGTTTATTGTGGTTATTCTCAATAACTGTAAATTGATTACAGACTACAAAATCGTTATTCAAGGGATGGTGAAAATCAACCAACCAAACCAAATCGCCACGTTCGCCATCATCTTGGTGATAACTCACCGGAACACCTTCCGTCAAATAACGGTGGAAGGTCTCATTGTTCGCTATCAATTCGGGGGAAGCTATCCGTTGAATCTCGCGAATAGCCTCTTCCTGCTGCTCTGCCGGAATACCCGGATTTATACGACGTACCGCTTTACTCAAACGTTCTATCAATAGAACCTGCTCGTAGCTTTCACGCTCTGGCGTCTCTCCATCAGGCGCAATATCCGGAGCATAAATATATTCGTAGCCTTGCTCTTGGAGTAATTCTATGGCGAATGCTTCTATTTGGGATTCGGTGATTTTTGTCATGATTAATCAATTATATAGAGATTGGTATTCTTCTTCCACACTCATTTTGTCTACAAGAAAATCAACCCACTCTTCGGTAAATAAATAGCTTTCATTTGGTTCGTCATACACACAGTATTGGGAGTTTGTTTTAGAAGGTGAATCTGATTTGTTTTCAGGGCGCACTTTATATTTCTTCCAACAGCGAGTATGTGTTTCCATATTGAATTTATTTATATACTTTCTCCCTTTTAAAATCTTGAGATTACCAAGCTTTTCTTGTACAGCCTTTACTACAGTTCCTGGCTTTAACGTATTTTTATTTGCAACAGGGATTGTTATATGTTTTTCTTTAATCAACCCAGCAATGCGTTCTACTTTTTTCTTTTCTTCTTCAGACAATTTGTCATATGCATAAAATTGCACAGGAAGCGCATCGGCTGATTTGTGATTCGCTACTTGAATTAAGAATGCTTTAAATGAATAGTCTCCACTTTGTAAAATATTTGTACTGATAGAGGCTCGATATTGTTCTATGAATTTAGATATTTTTTCTGCGTCCTTACTTATTTTAACGCCCATGTTCAATGTTTTTGAAGAAGGGAATAATTGTAAAGCGAATGAAAGTGATTCCCTTAAACAGTATGTCTCGCCAAATTCAGTTTCTGTTATTTTATCAAAATTCAATAACATAGCTTGGCATTCAGCGAAAATATTGGGGTCTAATTCAGGCATAAATTTATGCTCAATTTTATTTCTTAAAGGGATGAAAAACTCCAAATTCTTTCTAATAGCACACTCTGTATCTTGAAAATACTCTTTCACACATGTTTTTAATTCCCAAAACTGCAGTTCACCATCAATCCTCTTAAATCGTACACCCTTCTTTTCTCTATAAAAAGGCTTAATTCCTTTTCTAAAGAAAATAGCATGGAAAAGCGAAGTCCAAGCAATACACATTAAGACGATAAAACCTCCAGATTTAAACTTTATGGCGGGTTTGTTATATGTTTCAACGGCCAACAATGCAGAATCTAGTGCTTTATCCAAACTTAGTTTTACATTATATGGTAATCCTCTGCTCATGTTTTTTGTTTTTTACATTTCTACTCTTACCTCTCCACTCATCAATTTCGGTAATAATGTATCGCGAAGCGAAGTGAGAGTGTGAATTTGCTCTGTGTTTGTATTTATTCTTAGGTCAATATTTCTTGTTGTATTCTGAAATTCAACAATTGACTTATTATCAGGTATCATGATTTCTATTGATTCAAAGTCTGTTTTACTAATAGCCCCAAAAACAGTTCCCGTTTCATTAAACTGTTTTATTTCTTCCATTAATGACATTAATTTGTAGTATGTGTAAGAATAAAAGGAATTGTTTTTTTTATATCTAAATGCAGCAACTCCACGTCCAATACAACATTTTTCATTTGCCATATTTTGTTCTCCAACAGGAGCTCTTACACTTATCAATGTGTCATATTTTTCTGCAAATTTTTTAGGATCTGTTGTAAAGACTCTATTTGTAGGAAAGCGAAAACCAAAATCTGTATTTCCTTGATACATAGGTGTACCTATTGCATCTTCATTATAACTTTCTCCAAGAGGAGAAGCTCCCATTGTAAAGTCAAATTCATCGCTTAACTGTCCCATTTTCCACTCTTCCTTCACCTCTTCCACAAACCACTGCCTAAAAAACGTTTCCGCCATTTTTTCCAGTGTGGTATTTTGGCGATGGAGCAAGTCTATTTTGTCATCTAAACTGCTTAATACGGAGACTATGGCTCTTTGTTCGGAGAGAGAGGGAAGGAGAATAGGAATGCCTTCAATATTTTTTTTCGAAATATTCGCTTGATTAGCACTTCCTGAAGATTGCTGTGCCAACCAATTACGAGTTTCTTCATCCTTAAGAAAATAATATAAATACTCTTTAGATATTCCTTGTTTTGGAATAATTTTAGCTACTCGCTGATTAAGTAACGAGCGTTCAGTCATCTTGTATGCGGAAACAGCACCAACAACTTGTGTTTTGGCATCTGGATGATTGCCTGTTAAGGCAATAAGTATGTCTCCTTTCTCTATAAGAAAAGGGGAAAACGTTTCTTCATACAAGTGATATTGAACTCCTGTAAGATTAGCATCTCCATTGGCAACATTTTTAATCTTCACAACAGGTAGTGTATTCTCTTTTTGATAATTAAGGAAGTTTTTAGACTTAAAAGCAAATCCATTAACAACATTGATGTAACGTTTTAATTCTGTTTTTTTCCACTTTCCCATACATCAAGCATTATTTAGTCTCGCAATCATTGAGTTATAATGTACAGAGTCCACATGCTCAATCAACTTCAAGACTTGTGGTACTATTTTGTCAGCTTCTCCGAAAACATTATCATTAAAACCATGGATAGACGCACCATTATCTACTTTGTGAGAATAGTGGTTTACAAACTTGCGAACTTTAGAGAGGTCGTTAAATCCTGTGATTTCATCAAAACACTTCTCTAATTTTTTACGCCCATACTTAAAAGACAGAAAGCTTTCCAGTAATTGTCGGCAAATATTTGCTATTGTATGAGTCGTTATATAATCTAATTGTGGATTGTCGCAAAATTTCTTTACTTCCGAAAATAACAAGTGATATTCCGAATCGAACTGGGACAATATATTGTCAGCGTTCTCAATATTTCCATTTCGCACATTATTCACCAACTTAGGTTTGATAAGGTATATGCAGAACAAATTCACATTTTTCTTGTTAGTATCTTTTTCTGTCTTGTTCCGAATCCATTCTTTTTGCATAGTAAAAAAATGGAAATTGTGGGTCAGGACAAATAATTGAAGTGCATTGTCGCATTCGTTTTTAATAAAAAAGTTTGCGTGAAATAAATGGTTAGAGTCGAAGCTGGAAATAGGGTCGTCAATGACGACAATTGTATTCTCTATTTTGTTCCCATTTTCTTTCAGCTTTGCAATGAAATACACCAAGGCAATTGCAGAACGCTCTCCCTCACTCAGACTTCGGCTCTTTACTTCTTCGTTATTGTTACGTTTTACTAAATAACCGCCATCAGCTCTTCGTTCTAAGCTCAAATCGTTTCGACCAAGAAACTTCCAAAGCATATTATTGAACTCTGTTGCTCCAATCACTTCATTAGAAAGATTGTCTTTCAGTTGCTTAATTTCAGTCTCTAATTGCTGAATATCTGTATCAAGCAGAGCTTGTTCTTCTTGTAATTTCTGTATTTTCTCAAGTTTCTTAAAGAAATCGAACGTAGTAACTTCCTCTGACACGTAATGTAATTCTAACTTAAGTTTATTTTCTTTAACAGATTCTTCTAAGCCGAAAAACTTCTTATTATGATTGTTAATCAGCTTACATATATCACCATAAGATTTATCATATTCCTCAATTTCCTGTTGAGTTATCTCGTTGATTGTTTTTTGTGGAATCTCAAATGGATTACCCTGTTTTTCCTCAAGAACCATTTTCCATTCCTCAATTTTTGTATTGATAGAAAGTATTATTTGATTATGTCTTTCTAATGCCTTTTTGTAATCGGATTGAAATTCATCGTACAGCAATGTGTCGTGTGGAAACTCTGTTTTAATTTTATTTCCCTCAATCCATTCAATGCCTTTTAATAAGGCTTCTTTCAACTTTTCAAATTCATCGCTAAAATGTTTATTCAAGTCAACGATTCTATCTTTCCGTAGTGGTCCGCCACAAAATTCACAGGTTGTTGCATCTTTTGCATGAATATCTTCTTGCATTCCTTGATGTACCCAATTGGCAATAATGGGATTTTCCCTTAATCGCTCAATAGCTTTCGTTGCTATGGTAGCAGTTTGCAGTTCCTTTACTCTTGCAACTATTTTTGCAAGAACGCTTGTATTGTACTTAGTTAATAAATCGGTATCAATTTTTGTTTTTTCCTGTGGTTTAATACTTTTAGACAAATGTTCTATGTCTGAAACGGATAAAGTGTGTTTTTTTGCTTTAATAGAAGTTTCATTCTGAGTAATGAAAGAGGATAATTTTGATTTGTCATAGTTCAACAAACGACTATCTTCAATCTCTATAATTTTAAAGTTAGCCTTTATACTTTTTGCAGCATCAGACAAAAATTTATCATTCAAAGTAATCAAACCCTTTATCTTTTTATCTTCTGGGTCTCCATTCAATTCGACACCAATCTTTTTCTTTCTCTCTTTTTTAAATTTTAGAACAGGCTCTTTTTGTTCTAATGTCTTTTTATCGTTGCCTTGCTCTTCTGATATATATACAATCCCCTCTATTTTATTATTAGGGGTAAAAACATTCTTTTCAATAAAATTCTTATTGAACACGCGGATGTTTAAAGAATTGAGACTTACATTACTTGGCGTAATTTGCCCCCCTTCTATGTCAATATTCCATTCAGCTAAAGGGTGTTCAGGTGATTGTTCTTTTCTTTCTATGCACTCAAACAAGGAAGAAAGCGTTGATTTTCCACTTCCATTCCATCCATAAAATAGATTGTATCGATTGAAACCTACTAAATCAGCATTGGGAGAATAATCTTTGAAGATTCCAAAATTTTTCAATTTAGAAATGGATTTAATCATAATGCTATTTTATTTAGGTTGTTCTTTATGAGTTCATTCAATCGTTCTTCCTCTTTCAATTGTGCTTCAAACTCGGCTTTTAAAGCAGTAAATCGTTCTGCAAAATTGAAATCATCTTCTTCGTCCGGCAATCCTACATAACGTCCCGGAGTAAGTACATAATCCAGTTCTCTCACTCGCTCTATAGAAGCGGATGCGCAAAAACCCGGTATATCCTTGTACTGACCGTCGGGATTGCGCCAATTGTGATAAGTGTTAGCTATTTTTGCGATATCGTTATCTTCCGGATTCTCCGAACCATTAGAAAGCTCACGGGTACGGCGATTGATCAAATGTCCAAGATTGCGGGCATCGATAAACAGGATTTCGTTGCTTCGATTACGGAATTTACCATTGGTACGATTACGACTCAGAAACCACAAAGCAGCGGGGATTTGTGTATTCAAAAACAGTTTAGCCGGAAGATTCACAATGCAATCAATCAAACCTGCACCTCCTGCTTCTATCAATGCTTTACGGATTTCTCCCTCACCGGATGTTTTGGAAGTCAAAGCTCCCTTTGCTAATACAACGCCTGCTTGTCCACTTGGTGAAAGATGATAAATAAAGTGCTGCAACCAAGCAAAGTTTGCATTCCCTGTTGGCGGAACACCATATTGCCAACGTCCGTCTTTCCGAAGCAAATCACCACCCCAATCACTTACGTTAAATGGAGGATTGGCTATAATATAATCAGCTTTCAGATCTTTGTGCGCATCATTCAGAAAAGAGCCTTCGTTATTCCATTTTACTTGTGAACTGTCAATTCCACGAATGGCAAGATTCATTTTACATAATCGCCACGTAGTTTGATTGCTTTCTTGTCCGTAAATCGAAATGTCGTTTACGCGCCCTTGATGGTCAGCTACAAATTTTTCGGACTGTACAAACATTCCACCTGATCCGCAGCAAGGGTCAAGTACACGCCCTTTATAAGGTTCAAGCATTTCGACAAGCAATTCCACCACGCTTCGAGGCGTATAGAACTGTCCGCCTTTTTTGCCTTCGGCAAGAGCAAATTCTCCCAAAAAGTATTCGAACACATGCCCCAATACATCAGCACTACGGGCTTTCGCATCTCCCAAGGCGATATTACCAATCAGGTCAATTAGCTCTCCCAAGCTGGTCGGGTCGAGATTCTGTCGGGCAAATACTTTAGGAAGTACGCCTTTGAGCGAACTATTTTCTTTTTCTATGGCATCCATTGCCGCATCAACAGTTTTACCGATAGTGGGTTGTTTCGCCTGCGATTTAAGATACTCCCAACGTGCTTCTTTGGGAACGAAGAATACATTCTCCGCTTTGTATTCGTCGATATCTTCTGGATCGGCACCGTTAGCCTCCTCTGCTTTCAGTTTAGCGTACAGTTCCTTAAATGCATCGGAAATGTATTTAAGAAAAATAAGTCCCAATGCAATATGCTTATATTCGGCCGCATCTATATTTTTTCGCAGTTTATCGGCCGTTTTCCAAAGCTGCTTTTCCAAAGGTTCTTCTGCCGTATTTCCGTTTTTCTTTGCCATATCTATTTTTCTTCTTTATTTTCTGCAATCAAATCCTTCACATTCACATTCAACAACTCCGCAATCTGAAAAAGAGTCTCCAAACTCGGTTGTTTCCGGTTGCAAGCATACGCATTGACCATTTTGAAACTCTTACCCAGTTTCTCGGCAAGCCATGTTTGTTTGATCCCTTTTTCATTGAGAACCTCTTTGATTCGATTCATATATTAAGAAATTTAATTTGCTTTCAAAGTTAGGAAATAGTACGGGATAATAATAAGAATCATCCTCTTTTTAGATACTCCTGTTCAAACCTTTGAGACAATTTGATTATTTGTTGATTTGTAGTAACGAGTTCGATTGTGATTTTCTCTAGTTTATAAAGCATTGAGAGTGCCGCTTTCTCGGAATAATGAGTATGAAGTAGCTTCACTATCTGATTGTAATTGACACCAATTGAGCGGAAGTGAGCGTATAATTGGGTTAGTTTTGCCACATATTTAAGCGTTCCTTCGTCGGTTTTTATCACCCGAAAACTCTGATTAAACACTCGTGCTTTGACAAAAATCGACTTTGCATAAACGCCGGATTCTTCATACATAGATAAAAATCTGGCATATTCCTGATCCGATAAACGAACCATGACACAGTTTTTTGCCGGATCGTTTTTAGGAGGGCGACCGCCTTTATTCCATTTCTTTTTTCTGACTTCTTTTTCCATATTATTGTATGTGGCAATGCCACCATTTGTAAAAATCGCACGACTTCGGAGTGTGATTATCCCCCTTGTGGGGCAAGCGTTTTGAGTAACCCGAAATGAAATGAGTTACTCAAAACACACCTTGCTATTTGCCGTTTGCAAATACGTATCTTCGATACCATTGAGCAGAAAACTTTGATAGGTGATGTTCCCACTTTATTTAGTGTAATTGATAGTTGTAGTACAGCTACATTTTCCGCCAATATTCAATATCTTCTCCAAACACTTTAAGGTGTTGAATAGCCATATTCTCCAAAAAGCCGGAGGCACTCATTCCTTTGTTTCCAAGTTTTCGTGCTATCTCGTCCAGACGTTCTCTTAACTCCTCACTGATAAAAACTGGTTTTCGATGTTTGATCTTTGGTGTTGTAAGATACAGATCCCTATATTCCTCGAAAGCAGCTTTACGTTGGCGAGGGCTGTTTCGTTTCGTGTTATCATCAGCTACAATCGATTTAATAGTTGAATTAGATACATCTGATTGACTATCGACATTATCAGTATCAGCAATAGTTGATTCACTTGTTGTATTAGGTAAATCATTTTCCTGTCGAGGCCTCTCTTCCTCCTGAGGAGGAAGGAGTGGACGGGCAGGCATACTTGGGTTGTTTCTTCTCTCTTTGTTTTTGAAGGAGGATATGATAAAGTTTGCATCAATATCGCTCAAATTCACTTCGTCTTGCTCTTTTTTCATGATAAACTCTGTTTTATAAATTAATACTATTAGTCGTAGTTAATAACTTATCTATATTAACTCTCGCAAATAAAGTAACTATTTATGAACCAGTATTCTGACATGATTTTGATGTAGTGTTTTGCTATAAATTACTACGAATATTTTCGATGAACAGAGGATCGATTGGATGACAAGATAGAGAACACCAGAGTCAAACATACTCAAATCGGTGCCACTTGCTGCCAGCTCCCGATTATATACTGTTTTGGCAGATCCCTCAGCTTATATTTGCTCTAAAAATCAGGAATAGTAACTTTAATTTATAGGATATGAAGATTATTAATATCGAAGAATCAGTATTCGAAAAAATGATGGATCGATTTGGAGCATTTACCCGGAAGGTAGAAGCCATCTGCAATCGGAACAGTGATAAAAGTATGGCAAAGTGGTTGGATAATCAGGATGTATGTGTGATTCTGAATATTTCCAAGCGTTCGTTGCAAAATTACCGGGATAGTGGAATGCTCCCGTATACGCAGATCGGGCATAAGATGTATTACAAAGCTGACGATATTGAGCGGATCACTCCATTTATCACACAGAGAGAAAAGGAATTAACTTATAAAAGAAAGGAGCGTAAATAATGGATAATGATAATTTGATAACACAGAGTGATGAACAAATCGTATTCTTTTTCAAATCCCTTGAAAACATGTTGGACGGATTGGAAAATCTAACGAAAAATTATCGACCAATGCTAAAGGGCGAGCGTTATTTGACCGATAAAGAAGTTTCGGAACGATTAAGGCTGAGCCGTCGTGTTTTGCAGAATTACAGGAATGAAGGTCGGCTTCCTTTTTGCAAGTTGGGTGGAAAAATACTCTATCGGGAGTCAGATATTCAGCGAATGTTGGATGATGGGTATCGGGATTCTCTTCGTTAATATTTTATTTTTTCTTTTCAACCAATATACATCCTCCATACGGAGAACTAAATAAGCAAGACTTTACGATAAAAATACACTAATCCGCAGGATTCGGAAGATTTTTATTGGAAACAGTGCTTGGTCTTGCGTTTTAGGTCGGAGTATATTTTTGTATATTGATTGAAAAGAAAATCGTATCAGAGAAATTTAAAAAGAGCAACCCGATTCATATCCAGAGTTGCTCTTCCAATATTAGATTGTCATACCCTCTAACGGTTCATCTTCTGCTCTACTTTTTGCATATCCATCAGAATGCTTTGGTCTAACACTTTAGCATAGTGTTGTGTCATTCGTGTAGAGGAATGACCAAGCATCTTTGCCACATTGGATAATGAGACGTTATTGGCTAAGGCCACCACCGAGGCAAAAGTATATCGGGCTGTATGAGTCGATAGTTTTTTATTAATCTCGCACAAATCGGCAATTTCCTTCAAATACGAATTGTACTTTTGATTGCTCATAACAGGTAGCAGCGTCCCTCGTTCTTCGCAGATAGGATATCCTTCGTATTTCTTTAGAATTTGCTGAGGTGTACTTAGTAAAGGAATATTACACATATTATTTGTCTTCTCACGGGTTTTGCGTATCCAGAAGTTTCCATTATTGTCCGTAACAATATGCTCTTGTTTCAGGTTATAAACATCAATGAATGCTAACCCTGTCCATATCGAAAACAAAAATACATCCCGAACTAATTCTAAACGATGTATCGCAAATTCTTTTTGAGTGATTCGGGTGACTTCTTCCATGGTCAGAAATTCCTTGTTAACCGGCACTTCATGGAATTTGATCCCGACAAAAGGGTTTCGACTAATGTATTCATTGGCAATCGCCAGATTGATTACTTTTTTGAAACACTTCATATAACGGATCACTGTGTTCTGTTGGCATTTCTTTTCTGTCTTCATGAAGAATTCAAAATCTCGTACCAATTCACCTTTTACTTCTTTCAGGAGTAAATCATCTTCACCATATTTTTTCTGAATCAATTCTTGTAGGTAGCGAGAGCAACATTCGTATCGGCGAACTGTAATATCGGCATAATCTATTCCAATCAATTTCCGGCATTGCTCATTATGTTCATTGAAAAATACGATTAAGGTTTTGCGGTCTTCATCATCCATTCCCAGAAACTTATTCCGAAGAATTTTGGCAGTGATGGTTTTGCCGTTCTGCTCCATCACATTAAAGAGTTGTGATAGTCGTATTTGTGCCGATTCAATGTAATTATTGAGGTCATGAGATCTTCGATCTCGACCTCTGGAACACTCTTTGGCTTGATTCCAGAGAGAAGGATTAATGCTTTTCTTTGTACGAATCTCCTCACGCTGACCGTTTACGGTAATTCGCATACTTACGGGGGCTTCTCCACTTTTTAGCAACTGGTTCTTCTTTAAGAAGAACAAAACACCAAATGAATTTCGTCTCATTTCTTTGTAATTTTAATGGTTCAAAATTATGGAAATAAGCCCAGAGTAAAGTTATGCAAAACGCTACATATCAGCGAAATAAAATCTGCTTGGTGACTATTTTTGATAGTCTCGAAAAAGTCACCGATTACGCCACCAGAAAGGTTATTTTTTGCCCCATTTTGCACTCTCGACAGAAAACAAAAATCCCCGAAAGTGATTGACCTTCAGGGATTTTCTCTTTTTGCTTTTTCTATCAGTGGTGCCACCAGGAATCGAACCGGGGACACACGGATTTTCAGTCCGTTGCTCTACCGACTGAGCTATGGCACCAACATTGCTTAAATTGCGAGTGCAAAGATAAGCGCATTTTTGGGAAA
>JAQWCB010000129.1 GCA_028707375.1 Bacilli bacterium
CACCATTCGGTAATGATTTAACTAAGAGCATCATCAATTTTGTTGCCGTTGCTCTATTTGGTGTTTACTGCGTCTATGCTTCATACATTTTTGATATCAAAAGATTGAAAATGATTTGGCGATATGTTATCCATATCGGAGTCTTAGTGGGTGGATGCTTACTTACTGGCTTCATTGTTGGATGGTTTAATTATGCTCAGGGCTTTATCTGGGCTCTCGGAAGTTTTGTTATTATATATATTGTTATCTGCTTCTTTCACTACTGGCAAAGTCGAGTCAATATTAAAAAAATAAATGACAAACTTGATCAGAAGTAATAAGGTATCTATATCAAAAGTTAGAAAGATAAAACTCTCTAACTTTTTTTATGTTTAAAAAAGTCAGTCTAAAGTTATGTCGCCTAATTCTATATGACAGAAAGAAACTAAATCCTTAGGATTGATAATAATTTGTAGACCACGCTGTCCAGCAGAGATATAGATATTGGCGCTATTTAAAATAGATGGAGTTGCAAAGGTGGGAAATGATTTTTTCATACCGATTGGCGAACAGCCACCGCGAATATATCCTGTTATCTTTTCTAGATCCTTAACCGGGACCAAATCCACTGATTTGTTATTTGAAAGTTTTGCAATTTTCTTTAGATCAATCTCTCTATTTGCTTCGAGGCACACAACAAGATATCCAGTTTTATTTCCTTTGAGCAAGATGGTTTTAAAAAGTTGATCGATCGGTAAATCGTTCTCTAAAGCAATGTGCGTTCCTGAAAGATTATTTTCTTCATACACATATTCTTTGGTATCATATTCAATCTTCGCGCGGTCCAACATTCGCATTGCATTGGTCTTAGTGTGTTTAGCCATATATTGACCCTATCTATTAAAGTAAGCGCTGATGATTCTAATCGCGTCAACAACATCTTTTTGACCGAGAACTTCCATCGTTGAATGCATCGCTAATTGTGGTAAACCAATGTCCACTGAAGGAATAGAAACGTGAGACAAAGCAATATTACCTAAGGTCGATCCTCCGCGCATATCGGAACGATTAGCGAATTCCTGATACGGAGCATCTATCGACTGACAGAGCGATTTAAAATAAGCCGATGATAAACCATCGCTTGTATATGATTGATTAGCGTTATATTTAATGACAACACCTTCGTTGAGATAAGTCTTATTTAACGAGTCAAATTTCTCTATGTGATTTGGATTGACGGCATGTGCATTATCGGCCGAGATCATAAAGGAGTGGGCCAAGGCATTCAATTTATCGACTTGACTGTAGTCAAAGGATTCATAGATCAAGTCAAGCATATCATTTAAATGAGTTGAATCCGCACCTTGCTTTGTTCGGCTTCCTACTTCCTCGTTATCAAAGCAACACAAGATATTAATTTTATCTTGCGGAACGCTATTTATAAAGGCCTTTAAACCCACATAGACGCAGGCGAGATCATCAATGCGATTAGCAAAGATAAAATCATCGCCAATAATTTTGGCATCCATCGCAGGTACCAAAAATAAATCGTGTCCAAGAATAGAGTTTTCAGGAACATCTAAATATTTTTCAAGACTAAAATCCTTGGGGGCTAGCGCTAGCAAATCGATTTGAGGATTGTAAATAAACCCCTTATTAATATTAGTTTCTAGGTGAGGAGGCATATTGGGAATGGTAAATAACGGCTCCTTCAAATTGATTATTTTTTCAGTTGTCGTCTCACCATCTTTAATAAGGATTCTCCCGGCTAAAGTGAGGGGAATATCAAGCCAAGATGAAATGATTGGTCCGCCATAGACTTCAGTAGAAAGACGAGTATAATGTTCATCTTTCAAAAGAAAGTGTGGTTTGAGTTTTAATGCCGGCGAATCCGTGTGAGCCGCAAAGATATTGAATCCCATTCCCTTAGTTACTTGGCGCGGTGTCTTAATTAAAATACAAGTCGAACTAGATATTTTAACTAGATATGTTTGATCGGCTGAAAGAGTTGAATAAGTTCCATCAATGATTTTTATCCCTTGGCGATGAGAAAGTTCATCGACAAAATTGTATGCAGTCTTCGATTTAGTTAAGCAATCAGCCAATTCAGTTATTTCTTTATTCATAATCATTTTTCTCAACTTTCATTTGATAAAAGTATTTTACTCGTTTATCAATCAAATTTAAACACAAGAAAAAATATCAGCTATCTTTGGAAAAATATCGAGGATGTCAACTAGTCGTAACTCGAAGAAATAAATAACATAGACAAAAATGGCTCATATTTTAGCCTTTTTTGCGAGATAAAGTATTTAAGTCTTTAACTTTGATACCAAATGTGTTTAAATATCTTTACCTATTTTTATGGCAAAGTGTAAAAAGAGATTAATCTCTCGTCTTTTATACCCTCAAAAAATAAGAAAAGAGGCAAACAATGGTACTTTTAGAAGAAATAAACGATCACAATCGCAGTGAACTGAGAAATATTGAATGGGCCAATAGGCAAGAGGTCAACAGAATAAATGATTTGGTGTGCTCTCACAATGTGAAAACCAAGAAAAAGACTTATGAATTTTACTTGATATACGATGATACTAAACCCATTGGCCTCGTTTGGCTGGAGGTAGATAAGGAAAATGAATCCTTTAGCATTCTTTATATTTCGGTCGGACAAATCTATCATCAGAATCGATACTATAAGGAGACAATCACTATTGCTACTAACTATTTAATCTCGCAAGGTGCTTCCAAAGTGGATGCATATTGCGAGCAAGATAATTACCAGTTAGAAGGTGTTTTTCACGAAGTCGGTTTTCGAAAAGCCGATATCGTTGCCAATAATAAAATTCATTTAGTTTATACAGAGTAAAATTAGTTGACTATTTGATTCTATTTTTATTAACTCTAAATTCCAATCACTCCATATAGCAAGATGCCGAGAAATTGTAGGACCGTTCCGGCAATGACAAAGATGTGGAAGACTGAGTGGAACCATTTAATATTGTGACCGATTCCATAGAGAATTGCTCCGATAGTGTAGGCAATGCCTCCCCCGACAATCAACCACGTCCCACCTAGTCCCAGAGCGCTGACCATGCTGGTATACATTGTAATAATGCCCCAACCGATGACAATATATAAAATATTTGATATGACTTTAACGGGAAATTTTCTCATCATCGTCGCATTGAGCGCTACCCCTAAGATACATAGGAAAAAGGTGATGCTAAAGACAATGATATTGTAAGGCTGAAAATCCTTTAGGACCATAAAGCATATTGGAACATAAGTCCCGAGAATCATTATATATATTGTGCAGTGATCAATAATCTGGAATACTTGCTTGGCCTTGCCGATTGGCAGAGCGTGATAGATAGCTGACATCGTATAAAGAATGATCATGACTACACCAAGGATACTCATCAAAAAAGCATCAAAT
>JAQWCB010000130.1 GCA_028707375.1 Bacilli bacterium
CTTCTTAAAGACGGGACAGAACATACAGTATGATGAAACGCTGCCTCGGTTGAAAAACGTTCTCCGGGTACGTCCGTTCCAGAAAGGATGACGGATAGAAACACAGACGATTCGAAGAACGGTATAAAAGAGCGCAAAATCTCACATATGGCTTTTTATATAATGAGATTCAAGATCATTATAGTTGTTCATAACCACACATAATGTTTTTGCAGCAAAGGTTACTACAATATTCGGAATGTTCGCTCGATTCGATCCTTTGATATTCTTCATAACTGCCGTAGTGTGAAAAATACTTGAGCAGAGATTTAAAACGAATTATTTCATCATTGTACAGCCGAGTCATGATCGTCCAGTAATGCTGATGTCTCTCAATCAACTCCCTGAAGATTAACTGGTACAAGTCGAATTTATCTTCTGTCAGATCAAACCATGCGGAACTGAGCAGGCGTTTGCGTACAAGGTCATTTTCACCGATCTTTGCAATATCGGAAACCTTGTCTTCGGCATTATTCGGATCATGAAACATTGCATACATGATGCGGCCGATGAATCCGCTTAAGATGTCTGACAAACGAATCTGGATTGTTTTTGCCGAATCGGCCTGTTTCACATCTGCAAAATGATATTTTACCGCCTCAGCGTATGTCTTTTCTTCATTGTCTATGGTGACAGTCACGTTTTCCGGATTGATGCCCATCTCACTAAGCAGCAGAAGTAATCCGTCAAAATTAGGATAATAACGAAAATCGTATTTCGAATCTGTATTTATACTGAAATCGGCTTCGGTCAGTATCCGGCGGATCTCACAGTATGCTGAATGTTCTATCTCCTTTCTCTTTATATGTTCAGTCTCACGCATTATGCAATCCAGATTGAAAATCAGCTCATCCTTCAGGTGCTGTGCAGTTTCCCTGTTATGCACATCGCGCAATGAACGGAAAAGGTCATCGTTTCCATAAACAATTAAGAATTTAGTGAGAGCATAGTAGAACGCGTCCTTATCTACACCTGGTGTACGGATCTGGAAGTCTTTGAAAGCATTTATTACAAAAAATTCGGTTTTACTGATGCAATCGATTTGAATTATCGGATTTATATCGCTAATGACTGAGAACAGGTCCTTGTAAAAAGACATTGCATTTTTGTTAAAAGAATGAATTCCATACTTGAAATTACTCTTTGTTATGGTTGTCGATTTCGGTTCATGATCTTCTTTCAACCCGAACATTGCTTTCTGTTTCTTTTCAAAATCAGAAAGCAGTTTCAAATTGTGTTCCAGATCCTTCTCCTCGCAACCCCAAAAAATACCGACATATGTGTCTAGTGCATTTTCGGACCTTGTGTTTACCTTTCCTTCGGCGCTGACTGTTATTTTTTGGTCATGAAACGATTCATCGAAATAAAACACATGCTTTGAGATTCGCTCACCTTGATTGATACTCTTATAGATTTTAATGAATTCACACAAATTCAAATTTGTATATGACAATTTGCTCTTGATGAATTTAGTGCAAGTAAATGCATTCAAATTGCTGAAAATGGACTTTTGTTCTCGATCTTCGGTATTTTTAATTCCTCAAAGTTTATGCAAACGCTTTAAATCTTTTTCGTATCAAAAACGACTATAGACGTAATTTCTATGCTGGCTATTAAAAAGCTGTAATACAATACATACTTATGACACGATGGTGTAGAATTAAGTACATTTGGATTAAGTGTATTACATAAATCTTTTTCTTTTGTTGTCATATAGAAATCTGAAATCAAAAGGAAGATGCAAATGAGTATCATAAATGAAATAATTAACGCACTGTGGAATCCGGTTTACACTACTGCACTTGGTGTTTTATTTACATCGATATTCATGTATGTTAAGCGTGAATCTTTACTTAAATTTCATGGTTGGGTAATAAGAACATCCGGAAAAGACAAATTCAAACTTAAAATCAATGCAAGGATCAATCTTCAAAATGAAATAGGTAGAGAGAAATTCGAAAATCTTAGAGACACGTGGTTAACTACTTTGGATCCCACCAGAGAATTTTCTAAGAATGAAAAAGAGATAGCCAAGATCGGAAATAAAACAATTCGTTTACATAGTACCAGCATTAAACCCGACATAGACTATGTTGAATTGACTGAGATAATCGAATATATGAAAATCAAAGATTTTAAAAAAGAGGTTTTGGGATATTATGAATTCATGATGAGTGATTTTTTAGGAAAGTCTGGATTTATTGCTAATAACAACTCATTCAAGGCTTCTATTGAAGTAATTTTGAACGAAGAGCCCTGGGTGTTCAGAGTAATCAATACTGTTACTAGCATATCTTTCAAAGATTTAGGCATTACTGTAGACAAAACCTCGTTTAACATCAACAATACTGATTTTAATGTAGAAAAAATCGAAGAAGTTTCAAGAGTATTGTCAAATTTAATTATACAGAAAAAGGCTGAATGATCAATTTTAAAATATTATCTTTGATGTATCCTTCTAAATCGAGATATTTTGCTTTTTTTGATGTTACTGATGATTTATCTGTTGAGAACCAGACATCATTCTCTAAGCGAGTGTCCGAATCTTCATATAGTGCGCTTTTTACAGCAGACTCCATGTAGTGCTCATAATCCAAAGATACATCAGGCTGACCGGTGGAAAATGTCATGATGTCTCCACCGAAAGACAGTGACGTTATTCTGTCATTGATGTCTGTTGTATAAATGCGTTTGACCTGATAGCGTCTTTCCAAGAATTCTTTTACCTTTCCGTCCGAATACTCTGCGAGCTTGGGACTAAATTTGGAGTCCGGGTATTTTTTATTAAACTCATTCATGCAGATTTTTACAGTTGTTGAACTTTTTTCTTTTTTTGATACTAAAAAAACACTGTACTTGTCTTCATTCCAAACAACTGCGTGGATAACGTGCTTTCTAAGATATTTTTGCGGCTCTTCATTTTCTTCGCTCTCATCTTCATCTTGTTTTATCTCTTCTTCAGTTTTGAATTCGTGTATAAAAGTCCAATGGTTTGAATCGTTTGACACGATGTCGATTTTGTCCGTCCATTTCTCTTTCTCGCCATCTATGATTGAAGAGTGTTCTTCCCTGTAGTTCTGTATGATGTTTTTTAGGTTAGATAGGTTAACTTTCTTACCCACATATATAGTGTATCCAGTCATTATCTTTCCTTCTTCATCGGTTTGAGATTTTAACTCAAGAAAGATTTAATCACCGATGATTTTTTTCAGGTAATACTCGACACATCGAGGATTGTAGATTGATATCTCATCATTCTTTCATTGATCCCATACTTGTCAAAAATTCATTCGTTTTATTCTGGTAAGTTTCTGCTCCGGCGGGATGCGCGGGCCGGTCATGCGCTCACGGCCGCAGCAGAACGACGTTCATC
>JAQWCB010000131.1 GCA_028707375.1 Bacilli bacterium
GATTGTATTTCTTTTGACATAATATTTCTCCTTTTTAATTTGGCTATTTATATAGCCTACGTATTAAGTATATTTGAGTAATATCGCTTGTGCAATAAATATGCACCATTACAAAAGCCATAATGACAAATAATATAATAGAACGATATGCAAAGGATAATACAAATAGAAAAAGCCTTGGGTAAAAGCGTTGTGAATGCCTTGCTTTCCTGAGTAAAAAAAGATAAATACACTGGCGATAATGGCATAATCCTGAATTTGAAAGCCCAAGAGCTTATTGATAAAAAAAGCGTTGGGATAAAGCAGAGAAAGAACAGAAAAGAGAATACTCAAAATGATGAAAATAACGATAGAAAAAATATTTTGATATTTGCGCAAACTCGATTTGATCAAATAGTCCTTATCTATTTTAGTTAAACTTGCGTAATAGTCAATATAGTATGATCCAAACTTTTCGCCGAAATAGAAACCGAGCATTATTGCCAATCCGTATGTTCCATATTCGGCTCGTATGGGAAAATATTCAAAATCAGATAGGACCATCACCGCGGCTGGAATCAATCCCAAAAGGGAAAAGCCATCGTTTCTCTTAAATAAGCTTAAGGCGAGAACACCCAATCCTAATTCAAACATGGCATTTCCATTATAGCCGTGATTTGAAAAAAACATGACAAGGTCAATAAGTAAACCGAGCACAATCAAACGCAACGAATATTCAAGATTGTTAGAAGATTTATATACCCCTTGAACTGATATGAAAGCATACAGCGGAAAAGCTATTCTTCCAATTGTATACAGGGTGCGAACGATAGAAAGATCATCGTGAAAGAAAAAAGTGCCTACATGGTTGATAGTCATGGCAATCATAGCAATGATAAGCAAAGAAAAATGCGACAATTTTAAATATTTTGGTTGAAACGACTCATTATTTTCGGTCTTTATTAACTCTTTTTTCATTTAATTTACAATTGATTCTTTAACTTGCCAACAATATTCCAATTATGCCGATTAAATTGTAAATGCCGTGAACGAACATTCCAGGAACAACATTGTTTTCATGATCGTAAACAAAAGAAAGAACCGCGGCTCCACCTATGTATGAAGGAAGAGAAATAAGTTCGTTTGTCAAATAACTTTTATTCACTTCCCAAACCGCGGCTTCTTGATTGTAAAAACTTCCTACCCAGTCAAAGTGAATAAGACTGAAAACAATAATGGTTACAATATATGCTAGCAAGCGTGACTTGGGTCTAATACTTTCAAATAGTCCCTGTCGATAAGCTGTTTCCTCAACGATTGGTGCCAAGATGGTGACCATAATAATTATCAATACTCGGTGCGCATCAAGCATTTCATTGATTGCATCTTGATTTCCGTTTACCGATGGGTCGATACCCAATTGTTTATATGTATAATTTTGTAAAATTGAGATAAAAAAAGCGACAGCATATATTAATAATGCTCCACATACAATGAACACCCAAACATTTTTATCTTTCAAACTCTTGATATTGTTTATGAATTTGGTCTTATTGAACAAGTAGGAAAGCAAAATGAGCAAGAGAGCTAAAATAACGTAGCTGATGAAGTTAGTATATGTTTTCATATCTATACTGGACATTGCAGGGAATAGTCTATTCAAGGTGTTACTGACAGATATAGCCAAAATATTCAGACCTAAAAATCCCGTGAAAAACATTGTCAAAGCCTGCCCTAGAGTAAAATATTGGATGCGGGGGTTTGAAAGTTTCCGATGTGATTCTTGATTTGTTTCAGGAGTATAAAATTCCATATTGCTTCCTCCATTATTTCGATTGTACTCAACTTAAGTTACAACTTATATAATCTTATCATAATTTTTTGTTTTAAATTCAAAAAATATAAGTTATTATGTTTATATATTATATTAGTTTAACTCGTATGAAAAAATAAGATTACATCGTGTTTATCATCAATCGATTGATTGGACATATATTAGCACAAAAACGAAGGGGATAATTATGGGCGATATTTCAGCATTCATTGCAAACTTTAACTGGAATTATTTATTCTTACTATTTGCCTTGTTCGGTCTTATTGGAGGACTTGTTGCTTTGATTAGAGGTATCAGGCACACGATTGCAAAATACATCGTGGATGGAATACTGATTATCCTTTTGCTAAGTTTTATTCGACCAATATCAATAAGCATTGGAAATATCGATCTTTCTTCGTGGCAATTGCAATTTGATATCCAGGGAACAACCTATCAATTGACAACAATTAATACAACTATCATCAATGTTATTGAGGGCTTGGGGTTAGTATCATCGGCATCTGATCCTACCTTGGTTCAATTGGGACTGAGCGTGGCCCATTCGCTTATTGGATTAGCGGTCATGATTGTTGGCATCCTTCTTATTGTCATTATCATCGGTCCTATCCTAGGAGATATTTTAAGACTTATTATCGGTGCAATTTTTTCCAGCTCTCAAAAAACAAAGAAAAAGAAGAAACATCGTTTAGCCTCCTTTTTGACAGCGTTTGTTTGCGGATCGTTGATAGGAGCGCTCTTATTATCACCACTAACGGCTGCTGCAAATTCGATTTCGGAGGCCGCTTCACAAATTAATGATGCCCAAGATCAAGGGGCATTGGCCGATGATCAGTTCGCAGAATACCAAGATTTGATTGATTTGATTGAATCCTATCAAGATTCAGCTGTCTTTCAGGCAATGACGCTTGGCTCAGGTGATTCTAGTGATGCCATCGATTCAAATTTGATTGATCAAGTGACTTACATCACCATCAATGGTGAAAAGATATATGTCTCGACGGAAGTTGGCAATCTATTAGATATGTTTTCATCAGTGGTTGATGCCATAACTTACGATGGGACGAACGTTGTTATCGATTACAATAAATTGCTCTTACCCGAAACGGTAGAGGGAGTACTAGATGGTCTATCAAACTGGAAATTGTTGATGGAACTTCTTCCCGTCGTTAGTGAAATAGGTTTAAATGCTGCGGATTTAGAAAATCAACTCGGAGTTAAACTTGACTTATCTGGAATTGATTGGTCTGATGCAATGACCGACATCAACGATATTTATTATCAATTCTATCAAGCGGGACTAATTGATGAATATGTATTGCCTGCTGTTAATGGTGAAGCTATCGCGCCTAATTTCTCTCTTGATTACAGCAAGAAAGAAGAAATGAAAGCTGCTGTTGAAGCAGTAGGAGATAGCGAACTTATTTCTTCTTCATTGTCGGATATCATGTGTGGGTTTGCGAAACAAGCTGCAATTGACAACGGAATCGAATATTTATCAACAGTCCAATCGGTTTACGATTCAATCGACTGGTCAAGCGAATTATCCAATCTAGTTGAGTTTGTTTACGATTTGGCTCGCGTACT
>JAQWCB010000132.1 GCA_028707375.1 Bacilli bacterium
AACTATTCCTTTTCTACTTCTCTCTTTTTTGAATCTTTCTTGTCTTTTAGAATTACATTCAGCAATATTCCTAACAACATAGAAATGGCAATCGAAGTAATTTCAATGGTGGGATTTGTCGGATTGCCAAATTTTAACGTCAAGCCACCTATCCCTGAGACCAATATTACGGAAGCAATAAACATATTTTTCGTATTGTTAAAATCAATTCTCTCCTTGATTAACATTTTTACTCCAGATGAGGCAATAAAGCCATACAAAATAAGACTGACACCACCAGTTACACATGTTGGAATGGTCTCAATAATTATCATCAGTGGCTTAATGAACCCTATCAATATCGAAAAGATAGCAGCTAGAACGATAACGCTAGTAGAAGCAATTTTGGAGACTCCCACTACCGCAACGTTTTCTCCATATGTCGTATTGGCGGCGCCACAGACTACTCCTGATACCGCCGTTGCTAAACCATCACCGATTAAAGTTCTATCTAATCCCGGATCAACTAACAAATCTTTGGAAATAATATTCGACAAATTCTTATGATCGCCGATGTGCTCACAGATAGTTACGAAAGCAACCGGTACAAATAGCAGTGCTACTTGAGAAATTTGATTGACATTAAATGATGTTCCTTTCAAAGCAAAGAGAAAATCAGGACAATCGATAAATGAAGTAAAAGTAATCGTTTTAAAATTATCAACAATAGGTGCAAAATCAATGACCTTAAAATATTCATTGCCAACTCCATAACCGATGACTGTAAAAATAATTCCCGAGAAATATCCTGCTAACATTCCAATCACAAATGGAATCAGAGCCAAGGTCTTTTTTCCATAATGAGCTGAAATAGCAGTAGCAAACATTGCGATGAGACCGCAGATCACATAGCACAGGTTATAGTTATCAGCGCCAGCATTAACATTTGTCAAATTGCTGATAGCAGAAGTCGAAAGCGATAAACCGATTACCATGATAACTGGACCGATGACAATAGTGGGTAAAAGTCGATTCAACCATTTGACTCCAAATATTTTAATGATTAGAGCCACGCCACAATACACGGCCCCTACCATTATCATTCCCACCATCAGCGCTTGGTAGTTAGGAAGAACATTTCCCAAAGCATCGGCGCTAACCCCTAAAGCTAACGCGGAACTCATGGGAGCTAGATAGGCAAATGAACTAGATAAATACACCGGCGATTTGCCCTTGGTAATCCAAACATAAATTAGCGTTCCGATTCCCGATGCTACAATGGTCGGAGCAATCGGTAGACCAGTAATCATCGGCACCGTTATACACGCCACAAACATCGCTAAAACATGTTGCACCGCGAATAGGAACCACTGTGAAATCCTCTTAGGATGTTCATCAACGTCTAAAACCAAATTCTTCTTTTTTTCCATAATCCCCTCCTTCATGAAAAAATTTTTATATAAAAAAAAGATTTGGAACCCCAAATCTTCAAAAACCGATATTGACACGATATAAATAATGAAATCAAATGCCGAGGGAAACATTTTCCCCTTAGAAAAACATTTGATAGCTCTTTTCGAAATATTGTGTATGACTTATCCATAAATTTTCCTAATTAATAATAAACTAATCGGTGTTTTCATGTAAAGAAAAAGATTGTAAAAATTAATCTAATAATATCAGGATATCAAAATATACTTAAACAAACATGCAAATAAATGCCTTTTATTGACTAAACGATTAAACAACTAATATACTATATATATCTTTATTTATTAGATTATTAGGATGGGGAGGAAGAATATGGCAAGAATATTATCAGGCGTAAAACCAACAGGGAAAATGACTTTAGGAAATTATATAGGATCATTCCGAAATTTTCCGAGTTTTCAAGAGGATAACGAATCTTATATCTTCGTAGCTGATATTCACGCCTTAACCTTACCGATTGACCCTGCGAATCTTCGCTCCACAACCTACGATGTTATATCTTTTTATCTTGCTGCCGGTCTCGATCCAAATAAGACGGTCCTTTTTAAGCAATCAGATATTAAAGAAGTGGCTGTTTTAAATTCGATACTAATCAATTATATATATATGGGTGAACTATCTCGCATGACTCAATTCAAGGCTAAATCGGCTAAGTTAAATCAGAAGAAAATAGGTGTTGGACTCTTTGCATATCCTGTTCTTATGGCCGCTGATATTTTTATGTACGATGCTGAAATTGTTCCCGTAGGCGATGATCAGATTCAACACGTTGAACTGGCTCACGATATTGCCAAACGCTTCAATTCGCGCTATAACGCCAAACTGCTAAGCATGCCTAAATCAGTCACTCCCAAAGTTGGGAAAAGAATTATGTCATTGCAAGATCCTCTGCATAAGATGTCCAAGTCTGATGATCCCAAAAAGCAAAAGGGTGTAATATACCTTCAAGATTCCGAGAAGGATATACGAAAAAAAATAATGTCCGCTATCACTGACTCAGAAGCGGTTGTGCGATTTGACCCAGAGAAAAAGCCCGGTATCTCTAATCTCTTAAGCATCTACTGCGCGATGAAAAAAGTTGAGATATCTGATGCTGAAAAAACTTTCAATAATTGCAATTATGGCGTTTTTAAAAAAGCAGTAGCTGATGCCGTCATGGAAGAAATTGGACCATTCCAAAAGAAATTCTTCGCTTATAGATCCGACGAGAAAAAATTGGATGAGATATTTGAACAAGGAGCCATCAAGGCTAGACAAGCGGCCTCGGTCGTTCTTGAAAGAGTTAAAAAGGCTGTAGGGCTCAAATAGATGAAAAAAAGAGTGATGGTTATTTCCGATATGGACGGAACATTGTTGCGATCGGACAACACTATTTCAGTCGCTACCCAAGAATACTTGAAAATGATTCAAGACAAGGGTGTCGAGATTACCCTCGCTTCTGGTCGTCCCTTTCGCGCCCTTATCCCTTATTACAACCAAATTGGACTTAAGGGAAAAGTCGTTTGTTACAACGGAGGACTGATAATTGATCCTCAAGATAATAACCGCATCATAGACGCCAATACTTATCCCTTAAGATTGATTGAAAGAATAATTAAAGTTGTCGGAATCGATCGTTTCAAGAATTTCATTATTGAAAATAACGATAATATTTTCATTGCTAATAAAAATGATCACACGATGGACTCATTTATCTATACCAAAAACAATTCGATAAAGGCCAGTTATGAAAGTGATGTTTCAAAATTCGTTGGCGACATTTATGGTGGCGTTTTTGTCTTGAAAAATCAGAGCGATGTGCAAAAATTTATGGAAGCAGGTTTTTCTGTTCCAGGCATCGGTGTACGCTTTTGGGACAATTGTCTAATTGCAGAAT
>JAQWCB010000133.1 GCA_028707375.1 Bacilli bacterium
GAAGGATAAACAAAGCCTGATGTAATTAAATGAGTAGTTATCTTTTCAAATTCAAAATTCTTCTCTTCCATATTTTTCTCCATTCCATATAATTTTATACTCTATCCATATCGATAATCAAACTATTTCACCGACTCAAGAAACAATTTAATCGCATTTATTTTATACCCTAACTGCTCTTCCAAATACATCGACAATTCGTTGAGACAGTTCAATGTTGTCATACGTGGAAGTGTCGCGTGTTCCATCTGACTGGCCTTCACTTTAAATCCGTAACGAAATACTTTCATATATTCTATATTCGAAGGAGATACGTTTGACTCTGGAAGACATTTATTGCATATAAATCCGCCCTCGGTCAAATCAAAGGCGACCAAATTTTTCTTAGCGCCACACATCACACATTCATCTACTGATGGACTAAGGCCCAATAGATTTATAGAGGCACACGTAAAAATAAAAGCCAATGTTACAGCATCAAAGCCATTTTTTGCTGCCATGAACATTTTTTCATAGTAATCATAAGGTAATATATCGTCATCCTGAAAGAACTTGATAAGAATCTCATTAGCATATTGTCCAAGCAAAGAATATGTGAGATTTTCATATAGCGAAGTATTGTTGATCAAGGTCTGGTGCCCATCGACATATAAAAAATGAGGATTAGCAATATTTATGTCTAGACGCACTTTATTAAATAATAAGGTCGCCCCATGATTTTTAGCTTCCGGCTTATATCCTCCGCGAACCAATACCGTCTTTTTATCACTAGGCGTCAAAAGCGTAATAATGGTGTCGCGCTCTTTGTACTTGTTGGCCTGAATGATATATCCATCAACCGTTGCAATTTTTTTAGGCATTATTTTTTATATCCATACTCGCTTAAAAATTTAGTGCTATCGCGCCAATCTTCGACAACTTTGACATAAAGCTCAAGTTCAACAGGCTCCATATTAAAGATTGAAATTGAATGCTGCGCCAAATGACGAATCTTTGAAATCATTTTGCCCTGATGCCCAATGACAATGGCCTTTTCTGTCTTTTTTTCGACAATAATGTTGGCATAGATAACCTTGTGATTATTCTCCGGATTAATCTCTTGATGAGTAATTTGAACATGAATGGCATGTGGAACTTCTTGATTCAATAAGCGAAAACATTTTTCGCGAATCATTTCCGCATAAACGAATTCGGTTGGATGATCCAATATTTGGTCCTTAGGGAAAAATGGTGTTCCCTCTTGGCAGTGAGATTTGATAGCTTTAATTAAATCATCGATGCCATATTTTTTCAAAGCCGAAATCTCAATCACTTCCGCCTTAGGTAATAATTGCTTGTATGCTTTCAATTTAAACTGACCGTCATTGAGTGCTATATCATCAATTTTATTAAAAGCAACAATAACTGGTATTTCCAATTTAGAAATAGAAGCACATAAAGTCTCATTGACTCTTTCCTTGCTATCGACGACATATATTAAAATATCCACACCGGCCTTCGCTTCCTCAGCATCGCGAATGAGTAATTGCCCCAATTTCTTATGGGGATTATGTAAGCCAGGTGTATCGATAAAGACGATTTGTGAATCGTCGTCATTATAGATACCTTGAACATTTTCTCGCGTGGTTTGAGGCTTGTCGGATACCGCTTGAACCTTTATTCCTAAAATCGCATTCAACAATGTTGATTTTCCAGCATTGGCCAGCCCATAGAGAGCACAAAAACCCACTTTCATTATTTCAAATTCTCCTGAGTAAATGAATACGGAAGTAAACCTTTCACTGTCTCATCAACATGTTCTCCGTGCTGATTAAAAATAATAATAGGACAACTCAAATTTAATAACTCGGCCATTACTTGTCGACAAGCTCCACATGGAAAGGCATAATCATCGGTTGAATCACCGATTAGAGCTAAACACAAAATATCATCCTTTTTGTATCCTAACAAATGAGTTCGAAACATACATGTCCGTTCAGCACACATCGATAAGCCATATGAAGCATTTTCAATATTCGCTCCGAGAACATATTTTCCATCATTGGTGAGAATAACGGCCCCCACTCGAAAATGGGAATAAGGAACATAAGCTAATTCCTGAGCTTTCTTGCTCAAGTCAAATAACTTTTTCATTGTCGCTTTATCTTCAATGTCAAACTTCATACCTATTTTACCTCCACATATTTATATTCAAAACTATTTAGCAATTCGTTTTGCTTAGCATACATCTTTTCAGCCTCTTCCTGATTATTGACATGATCGTAGCCCAATAGGTGAAGAAAACCATGAATAAAAAGAAAGGCCAATTCTCTTTCTGTGGGATGATTGTATAGCGGGGCTTGTCTCTTTGCTGTATCAAGCGAAATAACAATTTCTCCCAAATCATCATATGGTAAAAAATCATCATTTTCATTATCATCATATGCGAAGGAAATAACATCGGTTGGACGATCGATTCCCCGATATTGCTTATTTATTTGATGAATCGATTCATCGTCAACAATAGTAGCCGAAACAACAACTTCCTTAGACAAGGATACATTGTTAACAATATGATGAAAAAGAGCAATAAACATTGCTTCCAACTCATCCTGATTAAGTCCTGTCTGATCTTTAAAAAAAAGTGTATTCTTATCCATGGTTATCGCCTAATAATTATAGCACATTAATATAGCAAAAAAAGAATGGAAATAAAATAGAAATGAATGATTTATTACATTAGCCATCAAAATATATTTGTTCCTCATTCAGGACTTTTTTCTTTTTTTAAAGATAGAGGTATTATCGTATATTCTGCAATCTAATTTAGTCAAATCGATAAATGGATTGCTTTGTTGTCTTGTCGATATGAAATCAAATATCTTGGCGTTGAGATAATAGACCATTATTGCTTTGGAAAAAATGACAGCGAAACTCATTTCTTTCAATAGAAAGCACTCAATAATAGTCAGGCAGGCAATTACGCATATGCGAACATAAATTTCGATTAATGCATATTTCCCATATTTCTCGCCCATGCTAGAATATCTATAATAATCTTCCTCATGGCTGGAATGACACTTAAACATTTTTCTCTCTAACTGTTCCATTTTTTGATTCAATCGATCCCTTTTTCTCTTTCCGAGTATATATATGATATAGCTTATCAGTACACTGGTGAAAATGAGTAAAATGTCGATTGGGTTAATGAAAAAGCACAAAACAAGAATGACAGTTAGCCCAACAATTCCATTTATGTGGGAACTATAATATTTAACAATGTTAGTCTGAAAATCATTTATCTCACGAAATGAATCTGAGGAGCATTCTTTCTGAA
>JAQWCB010000134.1 GCA_028707375.1 Bacilli bacterium
TGTTCCATCTTCTTTTTTAAAGTCCACTGGAACATATTTAGTGTTTGGATATTGCAAAGACAATTCAAAACATATTTTATTAATTAATTCGGATGGCTTCTTAGATGAAACCGTCATAACGGAAGTGAAATAATCGTAATGATGAGTGTTAGCGTATAAATATGATTCACTTAACCGAAGGCGATGGCAAATAGTGCATCTTTCACCACCTTCTTTATCCTTCTCGTGACCACGAATCGCCTTTAAAAAGGTGTTGTAATCATAATCGTACTTAACTACTTCAACCTTGTCATCACTCTCCTTATTTATATCATCAACAAATCTCTTAAGTTCATCATAACGAAGTTGGTGCTCAGATTCTGGAAAAATATTAGGATTAATGAATCCAACAGTAACTTTAAAATGCTTCATCAATTCCAGTAAAGGATAAGTTAGACATGGCCCACAGCAAGCATGCAAAAATAATGTTGGTTTTATTTCAGTATTCAAAGAATTAATGAAACTCTTATATTCCTCATTATAATTAATCTTTTTCATATTATTCCTGCTGGTATTTTTTCTTATAAACCTTCACCGTAGACTTTTTCTTATGACCTTCAAAAATGTATTTGAAAATACCCCGGAAGAGTTTTCCGTTAAATGCCATGATTAGACCCTCGAGTTGTCCCCAAGAAATAAGACCATTACTCATTCGCGAAATTGTTCTAATTGGTTTGTGAATAAAACCAAAAATAATTTCATTCTCTCTTTTTCTATTTTTTGTAAGCTTATAATATTTAAGTAAAACATTTATTGATCGAATGAAAAATCTACCCACCCATCCCTTGGCGTAAATCAATTGATCAATTGAAGTGTTTCGATCAACAACAATACGATTTTTTCGATAAAACAAATCCTTTTGATTAGGGACTTTCTTTCGCAATAAACTTTCAAATTCTTTCAACTTTACGTCTTTGACTTTTCCAGAAAAATAGGATGGTAAATGATTTTTATTGTAAGGATTGGATTCGCCATCTCCAACTTTTTCAATTGTTGCCTGCAAACGTATATCCTGTGAAGAGGCACCAATCATGACCTCGTAAATTCCAGATTCAACTCTCCAAGTATTGTAATTAATATCAAAATATCTAAAAGTTTTATCGTCAAAAGGTATTCTGACATTAACCTTTTGTTGTTTTTTAATAAATACTTTTTGAAATCCTTTCAACTCTTTCGTCGGTCGGAAAATTGCGCTCTTCTTCATTCCTACATACAATTCAGCAATTTCTTCTCCATCATAATCACCAATATTTTTGATATAGAAAGATACACCTTTATCCGTTACCTTTAGATTTGAATATTCAAAATTGGTATAACTAAGTCCAAACCCAAATGGATATCTCACTTTGACATTAGCCGTATCGTAGTAACGATAGCCAACAAAAAGACCCTCTCGATATTCAACAGAATAAGTATCTTGAGCGAAATTGGCTGTTGATGAACAATCGCTCAATCTATAAGGATATGACTCCGCTAATTTTCCGGATGGGTTGATATTGTTTACTAATATATTCATTATCGCTCGGCTTCCCGCTTGACCCGAAAGATAAGTGTGAAGCACTCCATCCATTTGATCAGCAAAATCCATCTCAATCGGTGAGCCACATGAGAGTATTGCCACCTTCTCACATTCAACATCCTTCAATTTTTCCAATAGATCCAATTGATTGGATGGGAGTTTCATATCGTTGCGGTCTACTCCTTCAGTTTCACTTAAATCATCCAAGCCAATAAATAACAATACTAAATCCGCTCTCTGCGCTAAGCGGACAGCGGCATTAATCTCCTTTTGACTTTTCTTACCAAAGCGACTATACCCTCGAGCATAGCCAATATAATTAATATCGTACTCGTCAATAACCGACAAAATATTATCAAGTTTAGTCGGATTAACTATAGATGAACCTGCGCCTTGATATCTTGGGTGTCTAGCAAAATCGCCGATTATCGCAATCTTCTTTTGATTGTTCAACGGCAATACAGCATTTTCATTTTTCAACAAAACAATTGAACGTTCCGCTGCTTGCTGCGCAAATAAGTTATGCTCTTCAATATTAAAAGCATTTGATTTTGACTGGACCGCTTCATTGGTCGAATAAGCCAAATCAATAAGGTGGGAAACCGCATTGTCCACCACCGATTCCTTGATTACTTTTTGCTTTATAGCCTCGACTATTTCTTCATTTGATTCTCCGCATGTCGTAGGCATTTCTAAATCATTGCCTGCAAGCAAACCCCTAACGCGAGAATCGGAGCCACCCCACTCAGAAATGATTGTTCCTTTATATTTCCAATCACTTCTTAATATTCCAGACATCAGATGAACATTTTCATTAGTATAATATCCATTAACTTTATTATAAGAAGACATAATAGCCTTCACATCACCTTCCTCAACACATATTTCAAAACCGGTAAGATATATTTCTCGGAAAGTTCTTTCATCTAAGATTGTATCGATAGCCTCACGCCTCGTTTCTTGATTGTTGCACGCAAAATGTTTAACACAAGCTGCAATGCCGTTAGACTGTATTCCTTTAATATAATTAGCGGCTAGTTTCCCGGTTAAATATGGATCTTCGGAAAAATATTCAAAATTACGACCGCACAGAGGATTTCTTTTTATATTTGCACCTGGGCCAAGAACCACGTTTACTTTTTCACAGCACGCTTCATCCCCAATCATTTTTCCCACTTCTTCACACAGCTTTTTATCCCAACTATTTGCGAGAGTGGATGGAGCCGGAAAGCATGTAGATGGTGCTCCAATATTAAGACCAACTTTATTGGGGTCTTTTGTTTGTTTTCTAATACCAGATGGACCATCAGTCAAAAACATACTCGGAATATTGTACTTGTCAATATTCATCGTTTGCCAGTTGTCCTTACCGGAAAGTAAAGATACTTTTTCATTTAATGTCATTTTTTCAATAATTTCTTTATATTTCATAGTTCATGTCCACTTCTTACTCAAAATATTTATGAATATTATAAGGTATCACTTTGATAATTGAATCGGTTATATTTTCAATAGTATCAGTTCCGCCTCTGATTAACCAATTTCGAATATAATAATTCGTAAACAAAGCCATTTCCTTGACCGCCATTTCAATATCAGGAGATTTGATGTCCCCACCCTTATTTTTAATTGCAAAAAACAAGTACTTTTCAATCGACTTCAAAGCGTGCTGAGGAAGACCGCTGGGTTCGTTGATATCAACATCCAAGGTCTTAACCAAAAAACTTCTATTCTTTCCCAAA
>JAQWCB010000135.1 GCA_028707375.1 Bacilli bacterium
GTTGGTATTCTTGATTGGAAACAAGATTCCTAATCGGAATTTGTTCAAAATGCACATTGGGAACATATAGACTGAAATCGTTCATTTATTCCTCCCCCTTTATTGTAGATAACATCATTGATATCGTATAGCGAAGATTTATGAGAGCTTCTGTTAATTTTCCTTTGGCGTGGTTAGAGATACAGTCAAAGTCTGTATTAGATCGAGTGCGCTTAATGGAACTTTCCCATGATGGAACTGTAAGAGTAAGAGCAGTAATCTCAGCATCCGGATCAAAAGCAGGCATATCTTTTACGGACGGCAATGAGGGGGATGTACTTGGATTCGCTTGTCCAACTGTGTTTTGTATTTCTTTCCGCGTACTGTTATATTGAACAAACGGTTGCTGGCTTCTTTCTATTCTGCGTCCCACCTTTTTAATTTCATCGGGTGTGAGCTGTGATAAATCAACCAAATTCTTATGAGAAATTTTATACCTGCCTGATAGGATTTTTGGGACCATTTCAGGAGCTTTCTGCCCGATGGCTTCTAAAGCTCGAGTATATATTGCGTACTTTAGAACGGTGCCGTTTGAGATGTGATTTTCTTGTGCAATTCGCTGAGCTGTAGCATGACCGGATGAAGAAGGAGTAGCCTCGTTTGCATCAGATATCTCACAAGAAAATTGATCTTTCGACTCGCCATATTGATTTTTACCTTGCGCATTTTTAAAACTGTGTGCAAGCTTCTCTGATTCATACTGCATACCAATCAGAAATTTTCGTGTTTCCTCTGTGATATTGCGTCTGCCAAGTTGATTAGCGCAAATCCATGCAATAGCAGATTCACGGCAATTAAACTCCATCTTGATAACCAAATAAGGAATTTGATGCCTTGAGCATATTTCATATCGATTGTGTCCATCAATAATAAACCCATTCCATGTGATAATTGGATCTCGGCACCCATCCGCTAAAAGATTGGCTTCAAGTTGAAGATACTCATTTTTTTGCAAAGGGCGAATAAGATTTTTGAAATCCTTATCAATATTAAGGGGATATAAAGCTTTACTTTCCATAAATGTCTCCCCGTTACATATCAATTTTTTGAAGCGAATCTAGGCTGAAAACAACGATTCGCTCATCCTGAATAGCAGCGCCTGTTAAACGATAAGAGTTGCCCTCGGTAAAACAATTAAATTCTTCACATAGCTTATCGATAAAAGGACGGCTGTAAATTTCAAAAGAATTGTCTGATTCTATACGGGCTTGGTCGATCCTATGTGTTTGTAGGTCAACTTGTTCTTTTTCGACTGCCCTAATTGCTACCAATCTGCTTTTTATGTTTACCAGAAACTGAATATATCTCGGGTCACCAATTAGATGCAAGGATTCCTTATGTACCCGAATACGAAATTTCTTCAAATCAATCGATATTTGAGTAAGAAGGTTTGATGATTCAATCATCCGTTTATACCTCCATTGTTTGAGTTTGGTGTTCTTTTTCCGTTGTCTCGAAGTTTTCTTTAATAGCGTAAATAGCATAACCTTCAAAAATATTAATTTGCATAGATTGTCTATGCTCTTTAAATGGTAAGCCAAATTGCTCCTGCCATTCCGAAGGGAACACAGGAGTTCTCGATGTCTTTGGTTTTGCTCCTTCTACAAATGTTCTCTGGTATACCTCAGTAGCAGTTAAGTCAAAGGCAATCAGATATTCGCCATTTGCTTGTACAAGTTTTCCGGTAAGTTTATACCGATGATCCGGATTCCAATTCATAAGTGAAACTATTTTTGCAAAAAACAATCTGCAAGTTGTTTGCTTAGGTTTGCGCTTGCCTTTTGAATTGTTACACCAAAGAAAAGAATCTCGTTCTCCTTCTCCGCAGGGCCGGAGAGCGAGAATTTTCGTATTTCGGTTGACAAGCACCTGTACATAGTCTGTCTCTGGAAACTTTGTTAGACAGGCGGTATTCACATAAAATTTGTAGTTGTTGAATGAAATCGATGGCTCGTTTAAATGCGCAAAAAACTCACGCCGAACAACCTGAAAGCCATCAAAGTCGAAGGACGCACCCATCTCCAAAAGCTCGTCATTTTTTCCAAGAACAGGCGCACCGTTTAATGTGGTTTCAACTGCTTGAAAGCTATTCATTATACTCTGTGATCCCTCGGCTTTTATCATTTGTTCTTTATGTTCATTCATGATATGTTTCCTCCAGTAAGGCGCCTTTTAATTCTTGCTTGATATAGTTTTTTAACTCATCAAACTCGGTCACCGATATCCTTTTCCCTGTTTCAAAAAGCTGTCCTTCTAAGCGAATCTTCCAATCATCCTCGCTTTGACTTTCGAGGGCAGCGAGAGAAAGTTCGTGAAAATAAAACTGCTTTCCAAATGAGGAAGCCCATTTTTCAGGAATCGCACGAATACGGTTACCATAAGGAGTCAAGGGCTGAACGGAAACCGAATTTGCCTCAGAGGATTCCTGTGTTGTAAGAATATATGATTTAAAAAAGGCTTCGGAATTAATGATATCAAAGATATATACCAACTCATTATCTTGTTCATATAAAGAACCAATGATTCGATATTTGCAGTCAGTGTTCCACCCAAACAAAGAAAAAAGAGTATCGTTGAATGCCGCCGATGAAATATCGCGAGGAAAATAGTTTGTATTTAAAATTTTAGAAATCACAACGGCACTACGATTTTTCTTATCCGTTGGACGAATTGCAAACTTTCTTTCAATGGGGTTAATCAGCAATTCCACATGATTCTTGCTGTCGAATTTTCGGATGCATTTCATACTAAACTTAATCTTCTTGTCCCCAAAGGTAACAGTAGGCCGCCGTCCGGAATCTAAAAACTCAGAACGCGTGACTTCAAAGCCACGCAAATCAAAATCCCCAGCGTCTACCTCAAGTTGATATTCTTCTTCAACTTCAATTTCTTGTTCAGTTTCGAGTGCAGAATAAACACTTTTAGCTGCTCCAAAATATTCCGCTTCTTTAAATCCTGACCATCGAGGATTAATGGTTACAAAACCTTTTAAAATACCACTGTCAATCACTCTTAACTCAGGTAAAATCGACTTATTGCCGTACTTGGCATTATCAAGCATTCTCTGCACAGCGATGAAGTCATCTCTGGATACAATTGCTCTGTGATGATTGAAGTATCTGCTCTGTGGACGTTCCCCGCGATTTTTCTTAGAAAGATGATCCCTGTAATTTGGAGTAAAAGTTTTTCGAGTATATACATCACCACAATGTCGTTCGTTTCGCAATATTTGCGTGATACTGCCTGATGTCCA
>JAQWCB010000136.1 GCA_028707375.1 Bacilli bacterium
ATTATTTTTACGTATTTTTATTGCTAAAATCACTATTCAGCAGTAGGCAAAGTTACTGGAGCCGAAACTTCCGGTACAGTTGTTGTTCCAAAGTTTCCAAAGGAAACAATGAAATTCAAATCAATGCCAGTATCCCAGAGAAGAGAATATTGAATAGTCAAACTATCGTCGCTAACAATAGCGACGAAGTCAGTAATATCAGCAAAAGTGCTTGAACCATCACTTAGTTTTTGAGTCAATAAATCATTCACAACAGAACTTCCATAAAGAGGGACTAAAGATACACCATCAAGGATGAAGGCGTTGCAGCCCAACCCTGTACCGACTGCAGTGACTGTACCATCTTCAGCTGTATTTTTAGCAGTAACATTAAGTCCAGAGACCGTTGCAGCATCAGCAAAAGGTGCAATTGTACCAGCATATTTCCAAATATCCGCTATTTGTTCAGCTGTTGCATCTCCCTTAGCAGTTAAGGAATTTGATGTTGTTGGGTTACTATCTTCTCCAAGATTGTTAAATGACGACAAAGTAGTTCCATCAGTAGTGGCACCATAGACAATACCATTCTCATTAACATAATTATACACTGTGCTTCCATCAACATATGTCGTTGCAGTTTGTGTGGGTATATTAGAACCAAGCGCAGCAACTTCATCATCTGTTAACGGTGTGCCATCAGACGTATTCGTATATATAATAGTAGAAGCCATTGTATAGTTCTTAGCTTCCACTGCCTTAGCAGCAGTAGATGTCACTTCTCCTAATGTAATATCAGCAGGAACAGTACCGGCTGCAATGTAATCTTCAACAGCAGGCATAGTATAATCTGCTTCAGCTGTTTCAATAGCGTATGCTGAATCTAGTTCATAATCATCAGTACTTCCGGCTGCTCTCACATACCAAAGCATAACCAATTCTTCAGTTGGTTCGCTTGCTCCAACACGCAAGACATCAGCAAATTCGAAAGATATTGAAATTTCCCAATCTGCACCAAAACTCAAAGCACAGGCCGCAGTTATAAAATCGCCATAATCATCGGTGACTAGAGCAGCTTCTTCACCTGTCTCATCATCATAAGTTGTCACCAATTTATTAGAGATGTCTTGATAAGGTTGACCCATCCAATAATTAGCTATATCAGATGATTTTCCAGGCTGAACAGCCAGGTCAGCTCCAAATCTATCGGTTGCAGTAAAATTATAAGAATCACCTGTTCCGGCTTTCAAAATGCCATCATAAGTCTTATTGGTAGAATCCAAATATTCATTAGGGAAAGCCCAATAATTGTCATTATGAATCCACGTAATATCCGTTCCAACCAATTCATTAGAATCATTTGTACCAAGAGCCTCAACCGCATAGTTTTTATCAATGGTGCTAGTGTACTTTTTGTACTTGCTCATTAAAGCGGATACAGCATTAACTGTAAATTTAGATGTCTTAGTACCAGCAGCAACTGTAACGGAAACTTCACCTTCAGCAAGAATAGTGAGTGAGTGATCAGTAACAGATGCAGTTTCAGGAGTTGTTACAGTAGGTGTATAAACCTTTTCGCCTTCACCACCAACAACAGTAACATATTCATCTAAATCAATTACATCGCCAACAACAGGATCTCCATCTGGAGTAGTAACAACAATTCTTGAAACAGCAGTAACTGAACTTGTCTCTTCCGAAGTAGTTCCTTCCGAAGTGGTCGTCTCGCCTGTAGTAGTTTCTGAAGATGTAGAATCGCACGAAGCAAGGCTAGTGCACATAGATCCGACAACCAAAGAAACCAGCAAGGCTTTCTTTAAATTTTTTTTCATTTTTATAAATTTCTCCTTGTAAGTATTTATAGAATTTTATCACTATTCTTTCATTTGTTAATCAATAATTTACATTTTTGGAAAATAGTAAAGATTGAATATAGCGTAAAAATATAAATAAATTAAACAATATCGCTAAAACAGCAAAATTAGTTGAATGATACCGCTTTCTTTAACATATTTTGATTGTTTTCTTTCAACCATTCAAAAAACAATATATTAATATATCCCGTATTTTTTTAATATTTTAATAGTCTACATATGTATGTGAAAATTATTAAATAAAAAATTGGAGAAAGATTTTGAAAATCTTTCTCCAATTAATTAACTCATTTTTCGTCTTCTGAACTATTTTCCGTCTTTTTTTCTTTAGAAGTAACTTTCTTCTTTTCGCCATCAACATAGATGTAGGAACCTGAATCAATTTCACGTACCTCTTCTAAATACTTTTTCTCCTCTTCATCGTTGGAAAGAACAAAATGACCAGGAATGATTTCACGCAAAGTTGGTTTTTGCTTGGAATAATCGTGGGCGGTGGCTGGATTATATTTAATCCTCGTTCTTCTTCTCTCCGAATATGGTGAAGGATGAGGAATAGCGGATAGAAGTGATTTAGTATAAGGATGAAGCGGATGCTTAAACAATTCATCAGAAGTTGTCAATTCAACCAATTCTCCAAAATACATCACCGCAATTCGATCACAGAAATATTTAACGGTGGATAAATCATGCGCAATGAATATCATTGTTAAATCCATTTCCTTTTTCAAATCGTTGAGCAAATTAATAATTTGAGCACGAATAGATACGTCCAAAGCTGAAATGGGTTCATCACAAATCAACAATTTCGGATTCATAATAAGAGCACGAGCAATACCAACACGCTGTCTTTGTCCTCCAGAAAATTCATGAGGATATCTAGAAGCGTAATCGGAAATTAATCCAACCTTCTCAAGCATTTCTGCCACTCGTTGACGATTGGTTTTACTCGGTTTGGGTTTATAAATATTCAGATATTTTGCGATAATAATTTTCTTATCGCCAAACTTTTTGGCTTTCGCCATTTCCTTTTTGAATTTTATTCTACTTTCTTTCTTTGCCTTTTTAATTTCGGATTTAAGGCTTTTAATTTCCTTTTTCAAATCCAATTTCAAGGCTTCTTGAGCTTTTGCAACTTCGGCTTTATTCGTCGGTTTGACATTGGCTAAAAGTCGATTATTTTTTCTATTATATTTGATTTTAGCAAGAATAATTTTTCTTTTTAGAGCTTTGATTTGCTGGACTCTTTCATTGTCTTCTTTTTTTCTATGTCTATTTGCAATCTCTAAACCCTCTTGAATAATATCCTCAACGGTCATTCTGGGATCCAAAGAATCAACCGGATCCTGGAAAATCATTTGAATTTCCGACATTAGATCGCGAGAAACGTGTTTATTGTCGTATCGTATTTGCTTAATCTTCTTTTTTTGCTCTCTAACAAC
>JAQWCB010000137.1 GCA_028707375.1 Bacilli bacterium
AACCCCAATTCATCGATTCCAAGGCCATTCAGCGCCGCCGTAGCCAAGTCAGCATCAATATAATTTAGCTTGTTAATAGTCGCATAATCTCTAACACGTTTAAACAAGCGATTGGCAATTCGCGGCGTACCGCGCGAGCGTTTGGCAATCATAAAATTCGCCTCTGAAGTAATAGAAATATTAAAAACTCGCGAAGTTCTTTCAATTATTTGCATTAAAGACTCGTCGGAATAATAGTCAAAATGACCTGTAATTCCAAAACGGTCGCGAAGAGGCGATGATAGGCTCCCGGCCTTGGTTGTTGCCCCAATCAAAGTAAAAGGAGGCAATTTTATATTGATTGAGCGAGCCTCAGCATCCTTCCCTACAACAATAGATAATGAAAAATCTTCCATCGCTTCATACAAAACCTCTTCGACAATTGATGGAAGGCGATGAATTTCATCTACAAACAAAATATCTCCAGGATTAAGCGTCGACAAAATAGAAGCCAAATCGCCAGTTCTTTCTAAACTTGGTCCATTGATTATCCGTATTTCTGAATGCATCTCGTGGGCGATTATATTAGCCAAAGTAGTCTTTCCCAGTCCTGGTGGACCATATAAAAGAACATGATCCAGTGGTTCCTCTCGGAGTAAAGCAGCTTTGATATACACAGAAAATTCTTTAACGATATTTGGCTGCCCAATATATTCTTTTAACGTCTGAGGGCGGATTGAAATATCAAAGTCATCATTGCTTTCTTTCACATCGTGAAGTATGTCTATCATATCTATTTTTTCACCTTGTTCGCCGATAGATATTTCAATGCTAATGAAATGTATTCCTCAGCAGTTAGTCCTCTTTCCGCAATCTGACCCACCGCCTTGGCAATTTCACCATTGGTAAAGCCAAAAGTCTTAAGTCCTTCCATCGCTTCATCCAATTCTTTATCGCCAGTATTTGTTCCGGAAACAGTTAATTTTCCCTGCAAGTCCAAAATTATTTGCGAAGCTGATTTTTGACCGATTCCAGCCAACGATTTCAAAAAGAGCAAATTGGAATCGTTTATCGCTTGCACCAGTCTCTCCGGAGTTGTCGATCCTAAAGCGTTGATTGCTGTCTTTGGTCCAATCCCCTTGACCGATATCAATTTCTGAAAGATTCTTTTTTCCTCAAAAGTTTTGAACCCCACCAAAAATTGCTCATCTTCACGCACATAAAAAACGGTGTAAACCAGCATCGTTGCTGATATGGGATAATCCTCAGGATGAGAAACATATACTTGATATCCAACGCCCTGACATTCAATGACAATACTATTTTTTTGATGAAAGGCAATTTGACCTTTAAGGTAAAAATACATTTTCTAATATAAACCATTCAACAAAATAATAAAAAGAAGTACTACCAAACACACTCCTACAAGCGTTCCATAAATAGTTCTATTTCTGTCTATTTCTTTCATTGATTCCTTTTCCTAACAAATAAATTATAATATATTTGTTAACTGATTTAAACATTTTAACCAAAAACATATCAGTCCGGTGTTTTTCGATAAAAATTTGATATACTTAGGTGAGGAAAAGGATAATATTGAATGAAAGTTTTATTATATTTACAAAATAAGAAGGGATTATCAAACTCTGGAATCGGTCGAGCTATCCTTCATCAAAGCAAGGCTCTCGAGTCCAATGGAATTAAATATACCTATAATCCTAAGGAAAAATTTGATATCGCGCACTTAAATTCTTACCAACACCACACATACCATCTTATGAAAAAATTTCACCATCGCGGAATTAAGGTTATTTCTCACGGTCATTCTACTCATGAGGACTTTAAGGAAAGTTTTCGTTGTTGGAAATTGATAGCGCCGATTTATAACCACTGGATGAATCGCATGTATCGTCACGCTGATTTGATAATAACACCAACTGAATATTCAAAATCACTGATTGAAAAATACAAAGGAGTAAAATGTCCCGTGTTAGCTATTTCGAATGGATTAGTGCTAGAAGAATATCTGCCAAATGAATTGAATGTCAACAAATTCATCAATTATTTCAATATTGAGAAAGATGACAAAATTGTTATTGGCGTCGGTTTCTATTTCAAGCGCAAGGGAATTGATGATTTTTTTGAAACAGCAAGAAGAATGCCAAAGGTAAAGTTCATTTGGTTCGGATACCTTTCAAAAATTCTCACCACGCACGAAATTAACCAATGTATAAAAAATAAACCTGAAAATGTCATTCTTCCTGGATACATAAAGGGAGATATTATAAAAGGCGCCTATCAACGCGCCAATTGTATGCTCTTTCCTACTCATGAAGAAACGGAAGGCATTGTGGCGCTTGAGGCTCTCGCCAGCCATTTACCTCTGATTGTTCGCGATATTCCAATCTACGAGCATTGGCTTATCGATGGTGTCAATTGCTACAAAGGAAAAAGCATCGAAGATTTTGTTTCCAAAATAAATTGTTGTCTCACCACAGATCAAACAAATTTAACTAATGAGGGGTATCAAGTTGTTGAAAAACGCTCGATTGCGAGAGTTGGTCAGGAATTAAAAAAAGCCTACCGCCATTTGCTTGAAACAAAAATGTAATAAAAAACTAGATAAACATTTTTCCAAGGTTATCTAGTTTATTAGCCTTATTTAGTTATAATATTCAAATTCAAAATCATCAATGATAACGCTAGAACCATCTCTAGCACCTATTTTGCGCAATTCATCATCGACACCGATGCTGTTGAGATACGATAATAATTTCATCATTCCTTCATCTGTTTTATGATTGATAAGACGATAAGCCTTGATAACTTTCTCCCCCTCAATCCGATAGTGATTAGGTGATAATTTCATAATCTTAAACTTTGGCTTACTCATCAATTTGGCATCATATACAGCTTCAGCTGTTTTCTCTGGAGTATACAGTACAAATTTAGGAGTGGTTTGAACTAAGTCATAGGCTTTTCTAAGCAACGGTTTGCATCCTTGCTTGGATATAGCAGAGATTTCGAACATCGGATATCTATCTCCATATTTATCATTAATCTTTGTTTTAAAATTCTCAATTTTATCTCGATTGCTGAGGCAATCAACTTTATTGATAGCGATAATCATTGGCCTTTTTAATAAATCAAGCTTATATGCTGCCAATTCTTTATTGATTTTTTCAAAAGATTCAAAAGCGTCATCTTCACGCGAGATATCGACAATATGAATAATGACACGACAACGCTCGATGTGTCGCAAAAATACAAAACCCAATCCCTTGCCCTTTGAGATCGGAAGAGCACAC
>JAQWCB010000138.1 GCA_028707375.1 Bacilli bacterium
ATGCAGTCTTTTTGTCGCACACGAGGCGGAATCGATATATTATTAAATGTCTAAATAAGAAAATAACTTTTTTCAGCGATTCGGATTTAGAGAATATTATGCAATATTTTCCCGTTCATCTATTCGACAAAAAAGTTTTAGTCATTTCGGAATATGCTGATTTAATCAAAGTTCAATTTGTAAGATTAAAGGCGGATCCATTAACTCGCGATCATTTTCATTATTCTCTTAAAACGGTTAATCCGAATTTCATCATTGCGTCGACCGATCGCTCACTATATTTTGAATCGCTCGATCAACTGCGAATGAAGGTTTTGGAATTAGCCTTTGATGTTTGCATCATTCGCGAAGATATATATGCGCTATCGTTAAGTAGCTTCATCACGGAGCTGAAGATACCATGCATTGTTTTAAATGATTCAGTTTATTCTTTGTTCAATATCGTTAAGTCAAAGAACCAATTGACAAATTTGGATACTTCCGAATATATTTCACTTGAGGACTATGACTCCCAGGAGAATGAAGACTTCACTGCTACTGTTTATTTATCCAAGAAGGCTATTAGAAAAAAGAACTCAGAGATGGATAATAAAGAATGATTGATAAATGTCTTTTTATAAAGATTTGTAAGAGTAATATATGTCAATAATCTATGCTATTATTTATTTATATATAGCGGATGTGTTGAAGAGTTAAGGAGCGAGGAATGAAAAGAGTTTCTTTGGCAATTACGTCATTTGTATTGTATCTACTATTTTTCATTTTATATGGCATTGCTGCCATTAGAGAATTTTTCGCTGGCCTCAATGCGAGAATTGCAACCATCTATGAGAATTTATATGCCTTTTTTAATTTTACTTGGGATAAGTCCATTGGTCATTTGATCGTTTATGATGCCAGCGGTTTGCATCATCCAATCGTTTATGGGGTAATTCAAGTATTCATTTGGCTTTTAGTACTGGTTCTTATAATTGAATTAATTGCAACTATCTCGTTGAATCACGCTCGCAATTCTTCCATAAAATATCGCAAGATTATTGATGACGAAAAAAATAAACTTCGCAAAATTGATGATAAGCCAATCGTGCTAAAAAGAAATGAAAACCAAGGTAAATTTGCCAATAATGTTGCTCCTTATGTTTCGCTGGATGAGGAATTAGCTGAATCGGGTGAAAAAGTTGTTGTCGATCCTCGCATAAAAAAACCTAGGCCAGCTATTCGTATCATTATAACTATTATTTTATTTATTTTAACCGCAGCATTCATTTATTTAAGGATGCTTTGGTCTTTCAACTATCCTGGACAATACGATTTGTTCTATGGCTTATTTCACATGGAAAATGTTATCCATATGAATGAAGAACTAACGGCGTTCTTCGGCGCTCTTTTTCAAAGAGCTTACTCTGTTCCAATGGCGGTTATTGCAGGAATGCAGTGGAGTTGGGGGAATCTTTTTGAACTTCTCGCTATATTCTTGATGGTGGCTCTCATCTGGCTATTAATTCTTCTTATAACTCATTTATTGCTTCGCCACATCCGGCAAATTAAAAGTCAAAAAAAGTTAATCGACATTGATGATGATGAAAATAATTTCTCTTCGCAGGCACTATCCATTATGGGAAACGCTGACTTGAAAACAGTAGGAGCTGATATTTCAGTCATTGCGAATATAACTCCGTCAAAAATTGCATCGGAGAGGAATAAACAATTGCACAATCAGGCGATGTATATCTATGATATCAGTGAAAATGTTAAACCAGTCGGGTCGACTTCGACTTCGCATAATTACATTCCGCCGTCCCAAGTTCGACAGCCTCTAGTTGATGAAGAATTGGATGAAGATTTATCGGGAAATGTTAATGTTGGGATTGAGGATATTTCTTCAATTGAGGATAACGAAGTTGAAGAGGTGGTTAACTACAATGGATATAACGGAGAGCAAGAAGAACTGCCTCAGGTTAATCTTGGGACTATTGATATTTCAACCATTGCAACCTTGCAGAAGAAACTCAAGAGTGAAGTCTCAGATAACAAAGAAGATGATATTTCCTTTGATGAAGATGGGTATGCATATCTATTGAAAAAAGGTAAGCCATTTATTGATGAAGAAAATGATATTTCGGATGTTATTGATGCCACCGATTTAGAAAAGTCAGTGATTGTAGCTCGCTACGGAATCGAAAATTATGCTACTTTAAATTCGCTTGAGCCATTTGAACTGAAAAAGATGGATTATGATGAAGAAGTAAACAATATTCGGATGCGCAAGCGGGAATTAGATGTTATTTCTGCGGATAAATTATTGAAAGAATCACTCTCAAGAAAACCATTCAGTGAGACAAATGTCGAAGGTATTCAAGATATTCGGAAAAATATTTTGCCACCGGACAATCGTGAAAGTTCAAATTCATATACCAAATATTCAAATGGCGATATGAATTTTACGACCGACCAGGATAACTCTACTACTGAGACTATGACCAGTGTCAAGGATGAAAAAATAACTGAAAAGGTAGAGATGACAAATGTCGAAGAAAAAAAGACTAGTCCCAGCGAGCAAGATGCTGATAAGAATAAGTCCACTGATTCATTCTCGGAGATAAAGAGAAAGGATAAGCCATCTAAGTCGGTTATTTCGCAAAACAATATTACAACTTATAACGTGCCTAAAATAAAGATCGATTCAGTTATCAAAAAAGATAAGATAGAATCTGATAAAAAAGTTATTGATTTGAAAAAGAATCAAGATGTTGAAGAGAAGATTGATTACGAAAAGTCCGAGATAGCAAAGCCTCGTCTCAAACCAATACGGCCAATAAAACTGATGGATAATTCGTTGAATGTGCAACGCAAAGTGGTTAAACCGCGAAATATTACCGCAAGCGAATTCAACTTGAATGAGAAGAAGCAGAACGATGGAGTTAAGAAGGATGAGAGTATAGTAGACGATGACATTAAGAAGCAAAATCTCAAATCCATTGCATCCATTGAACGAATAGAAGGCCAAGAAAAAAGCCGAAAACCGGTTAAGCCAGTTGATGCCCGAAAGGTTGAATACGATATATTTATAGGAAAGAAAAAGTAGCGATTAAAATTGAGAAGGTTAAGATATTTTATAGGAAGGTATATTAAGATGAATACTTGGGAAGAGTTCTTTGCGAGTGAATTACATAAAAAGAGCATAAGAAATCTGGTGTGCGAAACGGAACACGACTATCGCGATTATATTTTATATCCCCAACATTCCAATGTGTTGGAAGCTTTTAAACTGACACCATAC
>JAQWCB010000139.1 GCA_028707375.1 Bacilli bacterium
AATAGTTTGATTATCGATATGGATAGAGTATAAAATTATATGGAATGGAGAAAAATATGGAAGAGAAGAATTTTGAATTTGAAAAGATAACTACTCATTTAATTACATCAGGCTTTGTTTATCCTTCGAGCGAAATATATGGCGGAATTTCAAATACTTGGGATTATGGTCCGCTGGGAACAAATATGAAAAATCATTTGAAAGAGATTTGGCGCAAACACTTCGTCAGTTCTAATATGAATATTTTCCAGATTGATCCTGCTATCATTATGAATCCTAAAGTTTGGGAAGCAACTGGACATATCGCTAATTTTCACGATCCTTTGATCGACTGCAAATATTGTCACTCTCGCTTCCGTGCGGATGATTTGATTAAGGCGCAAAAACCCGAATTGGAGGTTGATAGTTTTTCTAAAGACGAATTAAATACAATCATTCAATCTGGCGAAATATCTTGTCCCAAATGTGGAAAGACAAGTTTCACTCCCATTCGACAATTTCAGATGATGTTTAAAACAACGATAGGGGTTACTGAAGATAAGGCTTCAACTGTGTATTTACGACCTGAGACCGCTCAGGGCCTATTTGTAAACTTTAAAAATGTGCAGCGCACACAGCGCGCAAAGTTACCATTTGGTATATGTGATATCGGCAAGGCTTTTCGCAACGAAATAACTCCGGGAAATTTTACTTTTAGAATGCGCGAGTTTGAGCAGATGGAAATTGAATTTTTCTTTAAACCTGGAGAAGATCTCAAGTGGTTTGAATACTGGAAAAATGAATGTTTGGAATTTGTTAATAAGATTGGACTCGACAAAAATAAATTGAGATTCCGCGACCATTCGCCAAAGGAACTAGCCTTTTATTCTAAGGCTACATGCGATATTGAATATTGCTATCCTACATTGGGATGGGGAGAACTTATGGGCATCGCTTCCCGTACGAATTATGATTTAGATCGTCACGCTAAGTGCTCAAACCAAGATTTGACCTACTTGGATTCAAGTGACAATTCGCGCTATCTTCCTCACGTTATTGAACCTTCCTTTGGATTAGATCGTCTGCTTTTAGCATTGCTTTGCGATGCTTATGATGTCGAAAAGTTGGCGAAGGATGAAAGAATAGTCATGCATATTGATAAAAAACTTGCACCATATGGCGTAGCCATTTTGCCTTTATCCAACAAGTTGAATGATAGTGCTCGCGAGAAATTGTGGGGATTGATTTCGGCTGAATATGATGCTGTATTTGATACAACTGGAAGTATTGGGAAAAGATATCGGCGCGAGGACGCTATTGGAACTCCATATTGTGTCACTTTTGATTTTGATTCGCTCGAGGATGAATCGGTCACTGTACGCGATCGCGATACTATGGCTCAGGAAAGAGTTAAGATTTCTGACTTGATGAAATATTTATATACAAAATTTCACGAGTAGTTTGAACCTATTTATTTTATTAACTGTGTAGAAAGGAGGAATATTTATGATATCTTACGAGACAATTGAACGAATTAAATCGCAAGTGAATATTGTTGATGTTATTTCTCACTACATCGATGTGCAAAAAAAAGGTTCAAATTATGTTGCAATATGTCCTTTTCATAATGATTCCAATCCATCTATGATGATTTCAACTTCTAAACAAATTTTTAAGTGCTTTGTCTGCGGCGCCGCAGGCGATTGTTTTGGCTTTGTTCGACAATACGAAAAGATATCTTTTGTGGCGGCCGTAAAGAAAGTTTGTGAGATTTGTCACATAGACGAACCTGAAGTCAATAGTTATCGCGAGATCAAACGCATAAGAAAAAACGAAGATGAGCTAAAGGCCTTGGAAAAGCTTTCGAAATACTATGAATATATGCTGGTTACTGCTGGCGGTAAACCAGCGCTTGATTATCTCCATTCACGCAATTTGAGCGACGATATTATCAAACGTTTCAATATAGGTTATGCACCGGAAGACAGTACTAAATCAATTGACTATTTACGGAAAAAAGAAAAAATAAGTGTTGAGGTTTTGGAGAAAGCCGGAATTATTTCTAGGGATTCTTCTAGTTTTAGTGATAAATATCACGATCGAGTTATCTTTCCTCTATCAAATATTTCGGGGGATATTGTTGGCTTTTCTGGTCGGCGATACAAGGCTAATGACCAGTCAGCAAAGTATATGAACTCCAGCGAAAGCGAAGTGTTTAAAAAGTCAGAATTACTATATAATTTTAATAATGCCAAGGAATCGATTCGCAAATCAAAGTATGTTTATGTTGTCGAGGGTTTCATGGATGCCATCGCTCTCTATCGCGCTGGGATTTCTGCAGTTGTTGGGTTGATGGGAACAGCTTTTACTTCAAAACATGTTGAACTCTTTGCGAAATTGAATGTTGAGATTCGACTGTGTTTAGATTCGGATGAGCCGGGACAGATGGCAACGGAAAAGTGTTTGAGTGCTCTGTCTGGTCAAAATATCATCGTTAAAGTTGTTAAGCCTTTGAGTGATGGAAAAGATCCTGACGAATATTTAAAGGATAAGGGAGCTGAGGCTTTGCGCTCAGCTATGAATATGTTGGAATCGCCTTTGCTTCACTCTGCTGATTATGGCTTGAGACATCAAAGACTGATTACGTATGAAGATAAAGAAGCTTTTTTAAGAGAAAATCGCTTCTATTTCTATCAGTTAGGAAAACTTGGTCAGGAAGACATTATTGCCAAATTGGGAAAGAAGTTGGATTTAACTCCCGATTCGATTAAAAATGCATTGCGCACTTATACTCCAAAGCGCTTTATTCAGACCATTCCGAAGGAAATTACTTCACATGTGGAATCAGCCGATTTGGCAAATCGCGAAGTAAATAATGAATTATTCTTATTTATTCGCGAATTTATTGATGCTTCTTATCTCAAATTGAAATTTGAAAATTTGATTCGAAATGAAGGTCAAATGTTGTCGCGCATCATCTTGTCGCGCGATTCAATAAAGATTATTCAGTCGCTTCACGAGAGTTTTGTTGTTGATTCATACGGACAAATGCTTGATTTGTTGATTGAAATATATCAGGACTTGCACAGTAGTGTAGAATATATACGTGAAGAGGATTTCCCACGGCTAGCCAATTTAGCCGAGAGTTATTATTCTCAACGGGTTGAAGACATTCGCAGTTATGGTACATCGAATAAAAAGTCTCTTGTAGATATAGAGAATAAAAAGAAAATCATTGATGGCATAATTATGAGACTTCAGCACTGTCGATATCCTAGTCGAGAGTTTAACGAAGATG
>JAQWCB010000140.1 GCA_028707375.1 Bacilli bacterium
ATGAACAGCAAAACATGCTTAGCGGTTAAAAGTCCGCTATATGAAAATGATTTCATTTCATTTTTTGGTAGGCATAAATTAGAATATCTAAAAGCTTATGGGCGGCTAGATCCGCTCGTTGACAATTTGAGCGATTGGAAGCTAATTACTAATGTTTTTAGCTTATTTGATGAATTCCATACAGATAGAAAGCGTTTTCTTGATAAATTGGCTAAGCTCTACGGATCTGAAAGAGTTGTTTTATATGAATTCTTTGACAACGACGTTGAACGTTGCCGCAGTTTATGGCTAGAATCAACACCCAAAGAGCGCCTACAAATTGATAAAGAAGGCTATGTTTTGCTTACTCACGTTTGCGAAGCGAAAGATCTAGCCAGCATCGAGCGGTTGGGATTGATTCCCTTAAATTGGCAAGATCGCCCCAGTCAATGGGAAAATGGAAATAGGGCGAACAATTCAACCGATGTAGTTTATTTGGCGAATAATTTTTCAAAGTGTAACATGTCTCAATATGGTCAATATCGGTTGACCGTTCGAGTAAAAGCAAGCGACATAAGCTATAGCCCTATGGCTGTCACTGATTCTAATTTATTCAAATATGATGAATATATTATTAACGAGGTCAGCCCTCGCCAAATAGTTAATATTGAGTATGAATATAAAGGGCTAGAAAGGGGGAGTATATAAAAATAGACATAAATGTAATAAAAATACTATACATAAGATTATTTATTTTAAAGAAAGGGAAAAAGGAAAATGATCTATATAAGAAATGAAGATTTTGATAATTATTGTGCATTTATTCCAATCAGGAATAAAAGGCACGCGCAAGCTAAAAGTAAGGCGGTTGAAAAAAATCACGCCTACTATAAAAAGACGAACAATAAATATAAGGGGGACAATTAAAATGAACGCCGAAAAGAATAGAGAATTTAAGCGGGGCGACTTAATTATTGTAGAATCTTGTAACTCGATTTTTAGAGATAAATATGCAATTAAAGACCGCTATATTGTGACAGACGTTCTACAAGATCAGCTTAAAGTAATAGCGTTAGATATCGACTTAAAGGCGGTATGCGAGCCGTTTATAATTCCGAAATCGGTATTTAATGCCTACGAAGACAAAAACATCACTATCGCCCACACCGATAGAAAAGAAAACGATATATATTTCTATAATTTGTCTTGGGTTAATAAAACAATAACAATAAAGGCAACTTTTGAAGATAAAGGAGAATAAAAATGATTGAATCATTAACATATGTAATAAGTTTATTTCTTTGCATTGTGTTCTTAAGTCTACAGCAATATGAAATAGTAATCGCCTTGTTGATACCATTGGCTATCAGCGGTGGTACTTTGTTCATAAAGAGAAGCAAAGAGGGTAGCAATAATTCGGTTAAATAATATATTAATACTAATTGCTTGTTACTAAAGTTTATAAAAGAAGATAAAAAGGAAAAGGAGATAAATAGAATGATTTATTTTTATGACATTATTCAATATGATATAAATTATGGCGAAGAAATTGAAAGAAAGAGATTTATTGATTATGTTGAGGCTCTTGTCTATAACAACAAGATTGCTCAAGAGCATAAAGACTTGTTATTAAAGCGCGACGGTAATTTAGAATTAAGGATGTTATTTTATTCTTGTAACAATGATGTTTTGGGAATAGAGGAAGGCGACTACTTAGATGTCGATATTGAAGATTGCGATTTGACATATGAACTTTATACGTCGACAAGTTCATTAAATAAAAGAGTAAAGCAATTAATTCAACCAATTGATTATTATTTGGTTGATTAAAAAGGAGAAAATCAAAATGTTTTATTTAGAAATCAGAATACTAAGCTCGGCGAGAGCAATTATAGACCGTGGAGAATATGACTACCCAAGCGAAAGCGAGGCTCAAATAGCCTATAAAGGGGCTATGGACGCATGCAAACTTGTATCGCGAATAACTACGCGGACACTTCAAGTTAAACTATGCAAGGCGAAGATGATAAGCACATATAAAGCGCAAAGTTCTTGCATTAAATTAAGCGAGTTTACAAAAGGAAAGTCAAAAGAGCTTATTTAAAAGAAAATGAAAAATAATGATAGATACCTCAGAGAAAGTTATATATATGATAATGTTTTACGATTATTGCCTTCTGTTGAGCTATGGGGCATTGGCAAAGATCAAGGCTTTGAAATTGATGCATACGCTGACACTTATGAATTCAAAAAAGCCCTTGCTAAGCGATATATTGATTTTATCACTGGCGAGCGCACAATAGGCGGAGAAAGTGATTTAAAACTTGTTAAAGTAATTAACACTTTAGATAAAGTATACAGGCTGATTTGGTATTAATGAAAGGAATTAAATAACATGACTAAAGTTTATATTAAAGTTCAAGACGGGTCTTTTGAAGATTTAGCCGAGATCGAGAAGAATGAAGATAACTTAAAGGTTGTCCAAACAATGAAAGGGGCGATAATATTTATCGCCACCCAATACGACATAAAAGAGCAAATGCTATTCAATATGTTCGCCAATGTTGTTTATAAAGTTGTTGACGAAGATAGGGTGTTAATATTCTCATTCAAGCCTAGCGAGATAGAAGAAAGCAAGTTGCTTGTTCTTAACGAGTTGAAGAGACTATACCCCAAGTTAGTTGATGTTTTGAAAGGAGACGATTAAGATGAAAAATATTAGTGATAAATATAATAATGAAACCAATTATCCGCAAAGTGATAAGATGATAGTTTATTTCTACGAGACAAAGAAAGGTGGCGGACGCGGGCTAGTAGTAGCCTGTGCAAAAGTCGATAATATAGACATAATTAGAAACTTTAGTTATGACTTTATTAAATACTATTTGAAATATGGAGCGATCAATGGCAAAGAGCTACTCCATCAAAACGGAGGAAACGTCAAATTGCTATACGCTTATTGGCTAAGCGACGTAAAAGAGTTAGTAGAGCCAGTTAAACTTCTAAATCCTCCGCAATCGTTCTGCTATACGTTCCGCGATAATACTATCATTATGTCAATTTCGCCTATAAAGCTAAAGAAAATATTGGCGGGAGAAAAAACGGTTGTATTCAAACATAAAATGCCTAAAAAATGGAAAAATTAGAAAGAAATATAAAGGAGAATAAAAATGAATAAAATAAGTACAAAATTAGTAAAAGTCGATTTAAAAACAATATTAGATAATTATAGAGAGCCAGAGTTTTGGAATAAAACTTGGCTGATTTATAAAAGGCCGCAATTTGAGATTACAA
>JAQWCB010000141.1 GCA_028707375.1 Bacilli bacterium
GGAAGAAGTTAAGATTCCGGCGTTGATGGAATTAGCTAACTCCATCAGACACGATGATGATGTTCGTGTGACCGAAAAGAAAAAGGCTAAGCAAGTTAAGAAACCAAAGGAAGAAAAAGCAGCGGTTGAAGATGTGAAAAGTGAGGCTTCAACGACTAAGGATGAATCCAAGGAAACTTCACCTAAACCTAAAATTGAAAATTTTGATAGAAAAAAACTTAAGGAAACAAATCCTGAATTAACTAAAGTTGAAAAAGAAAAAAAGAAAACCGATAAATAATATCTTGGGAGATAAGTGATGATAATAGTATTTGTCATGGATTCATATGGAATTTTTTCTAATGGAACCACTGCAACCGCTCAGCGCTTTGCTACTTATCTTCGGCGAAGAGGACACACGGTAAGAATTTTAGCCGCCTCTTCTTCATCAAGCCCCAAAGCAAAAGATTATTATGCCGTAGCCCCTTTTAAAATACCTATTTTTCAACCTCTGATTGACAAGCAGGGGTTCACCTTTGCTAAAGCTGATAAAAAAGTAATCTATGAGGCTATCAAAGGGGCTGATTTAGTCCACCTATTCTTACCATTTCACTTAGAGAGTGTCGCGCGTCAGATGGCTCACAAGTTAAATATTCCAGTGACCTCTGCTTTTCACCTTCAACCAGAAAATGTTACATATACAATATATTTAGGAAAAAACCGACTGATTAATTATGAGTTTTATTGCTATTTATACAAGCATTTTTATAAGTATGTCAAGCATGTCCACTGTCCGTCAAAGATGATTGCTAATCAACTTCAGAATCACGGATATAATACCAATACTTTTCATGTAATCTCTAACGGAGTCGTTCCTGAGTTTCACCGAATTGATTCAGATAAGCCCAGAGACTTGCAAGATAAATATGTTGTACTTATGATTGGCCGTCTTTCGCGTGAGAAGCGTCAAGATTTAATTATCAAGGCCATCGGTAATTCGAAGTACAATGCCAAGATTCAATTGATTTTATGTGGTCAAGGGCCCAATCGTCACAAGTTGGAAAAACTGGCTAAAGCGAGGCTAGCTAATCCTATTATTTTTAAATTTGTCAGCCAGGAGGAGTTGGTAAAAATAATTAACTATTCCGATTTATACGTTCATGCTTCCGATGCCGAAATTGAAGCCATCGCTTGCATTGAAGCATTTACCTGTGGCTTAGTCCCTGTTATTTCCGATTCACCTATTTCTGCAACGAATCAATTTGCGCTCAGCGAGCGGAATCTTTTTCAAAATGGCAACTATAAATCTTTGCAAAAGCAAATAGAATACTGGATTGAAAATCCGCAAGAAAAAACTAAACTCAGTGAAAAATATATTGAATACGCTAAACAGTATGCGATTGAAAATGAAGTTGATAAACTAGAAAAAGTTTTTGAAAAAGCTGTGGCGGAAAATCGTCTGAATGAATCCCTTCCTTCGATAACTTTATCGCGAAGAGAATTGCGAAAAGAAAAGAAAATATCAAACGAAGTTGATCAAATAATCTTAGAAAATACAAATGAAATAAATTAAGCGATGATGGAACTCGCTGAAGAAATTATTCCTTGAATCGCACTGCCCAAAGGGTAAGGAGAGATATGAATAGGGACGCTCAATTCACGTTGGAAAAATTCTCGTGTTCCATTCAATAAGCACCCGCCTCCCGACAGCGTAATACCCGTATGAATAATATCTGAACTTATTTCGGGTGGGCATACCTCCAACGCGTCAATTATGACATTGCTTATTTCTTTATATATCTTTAGAATGACATCTTTGATTTCTTCAGTTGATATAACGATTGAGTGAGGTAAACCGGTCAATACATTTTTACCAGAAATCTCGAGCAAGTTATTATCAGGATTTTCCAATAATGTTCCAATTTTCATTTTTATGTATTCGGCTGTCTTTACACCAATAACCAAGTGATGTGAGGTTCGAATAAAGCGAACGATGGCCTCATTTACCGAGTCACCAGCGTAGTTTGTCGTATGAGTTGCGACAATTTGTCCTAAAGCAATTGCAGCGATGTCTGTGGAGGCTCCACCGATATCGACAATCATATTGCCTCGGGTTGAAAAAACATCAATTCCTGATCCGATTGCTGCCAATTTTGCTGAGTCCTCAATAAAGATAGCCTTCGCTCCCAAAAGTTGTCCAACTCTTTCTAATGCATCTTTTTGAACCTTGGTTAAATTCGAAGGCGCAGCAAAGATGATATTGCTATTTTTTAAGTATTTGGTGGCCTTCAGGTTGGTAAAAGCTTGATGAAAATAGGCAACTGCTGCTTCAATATCAGCTACTCCTCCATTGACAACAGGATGAATAAGCGCCAAATCTTTAGGTGATTTTCCAATTAATTTGTGAGCTAAATATCCAATTTCCTCAACTCTTTTCTTTGAATTGTTCCAAGCTAAGATAGTCGGTTCATTAAAAATAACCGCATCTGAATTGTTAATCCAAATAAGGGTGTTTGATGTGCCAAAATCAATTCCTATGATATGCTTGTTCATAAATTTCTCCTAAAAAAACCTACTACTAATATAATAACATTAATAATAGGTTTTTAATATAGATATAATATTTGCTTTATTTGTTGCGAGCGTGAGCCTCAGCTTTTTTACGCAAAGTTGTTTCAAGGATACTCTTGCGCATTCTAATGTTGCACGGAGTGACCTCAACTAATTCATCGGAATTGATGTAATCCAGGCAAGCCTCTAAGGATAAACGACGAGCGGCTTTTAAGACAACGGTTGAATCCTTTGATGATGAACGTTGATTGCCCAAGGACTTTGTTTTGCAGACATTGACTGCCAAATCCTGACTGAATTTATTCTCGCCGACAATCATTCCTTCATAAACATCAACACCGGGAGTAATAAACATTGTTCCGCGCGCCTCAGCAAATTTTAAGGCATAGGCTGTTGAGGTTCCCGTTTCAGAAGCTACAAGTACGCCGAGAGTTCTTTCACCAACATTACCTGAAACCATGGGGCGATACTCCTTAAAAGTGTGGTTGGCCACGCCATAGCCAGCTGTCATAGTCATAAACGAAGTGTTAAAGCTTAGCAATCCGCGGGAAGGAATAACATAGGTTAAACGTGTTAAATTGTTCTCGGATGTCATATTTATCAGTTCGGATGATCGGCGTCCAATCATATCCATAACAGCTCCGACATATTGATCGGGGACATCGATTTGCAAATCCTCAAAGGGTTCACACTTTACCCCATCAATTTCCTTGA
>JAQWCB010000142.1 GCA_028707375.1 Bacilli bacterium
TATATGCGAAAAAAAGGTATTTTGAAAGCTGTGAAGATGCGAAAGAGAAAAGGAAAGAATGAGGAAATTGAAATGATAGATGTTGTTTCCAAGTATATGAATACTAATGTTGTAATTAAAACCATCGATAGTGCCTATGTCGGAAAACTTCTCCGAATCGAGGATAACTGGATCGTTGTCAATGAAGGAACTAAAAAAGGTGAGAATACTATCAATTTGGACTATGTTACATCAATTAAACCTTACAAAGGAAAATTGAAGTAAGCGATAGAACATTTTGGTTTGCATCTTTTGACTAAGTGAAATAGAAAGAAGGAAATTCAATGAATGCAGTGACTGTTTCAATCATATGTATCAGCATGATTTTTATCGCAACGACCCTGGGCTCGAGTTTAGTTTTCTTTTTCAAAAAGGATTTTTCTGTCAAAGTTAACAATATGATTTTAGGCTTTGCCTCGGGTGTGATGATTGCTTCTGCCTTTTTTGGCTTACTCAATCCCGCTATTGAACAAGCGGGGTCTCTATTTAGCAATAAGTATCTTATGAGCATACCCGTTATTGTGGGCTTTTTAGCGGGAGGTCTTTTACTTTTATTGCTCGATAAAATTATTCCACATTTTCACGCTTTGACAGATACGGAGGAGGGATATCATTCTGATCGTGTTTCTTCGCGCCAGTTGAAATTCTTTTTAGCCGTTACCATCCACAATATTCCCGAGGGTTTATCCGTTGGTTTTGTCTGTGGTTATGCTTTGAGTCAAAATACTCCATTAGCTATTGCAGCGGCTTTAAGTTTATCGATTGGTATTGCCATTCAAAATATTCCTGAGGGAAGTGCGGTTTCTATTCCGATGCTGTCAGATGGAATTAAGAAACCTAAGGCTTTCATCTTTGGGATGCTTTCAGGAATTGTTGAACCTATTTTTGCGGTGATTGCGCTCTTTGTGGCTTCATCGCTTGAAGAGTCATTGCCGTGGCTGCTTTCTTTTGCGGCTGGAGCGATGATCTATGTCACAATTGATGAACTTTTGCCCTCAGCGCGCAAGGGCAATCTTGTCCATTATGGTCTGTGGTCATTTATGTTTGGTTTTGTTGTCATGATGGCTTTAGAAATTTTGATTTGATACTTTGTTTTATATTTTTAAAATGTATTTGATATTTATATTGATTTTTACGATACATTTTTTATCTATATTTAAATATGAGGAGGATATCTATGGAAGCGATTTTTACAAGAAGAAGTGTTCGGAGTTATAGCGATGAGCCAGTTGAAAAGGAAAAAATAGATAAGTTATTGCGCGCGGGAATGCAGGCCCCTTCGGCGATGAATAAACAACCGTGGGAATTTTTAGTCATTCAAAGTAAAAAGACATTGATTGATCTATCAAAAATGAGTATGTTTGCTAAGATGGTTGCTTCGGCTTCACTGGCTATTATCTTGCTTGGCGATTATCGCGAAGGGCAAAGTCAAAAATTTTTTCCGCAGGATATGTCTGCCGCCTCAGAAAATATTTTGCTTGAGGCAACTGAACTTAATTTAGGGGCTGTTTGGCTCGGAGTTCATCCTATTTCTCAGCGTCAGAAATATATAAAGGATTTATTCAAACTTCCAGAAGGCGTCATTCCTTTTAGCGTTATTGCGATTGGTTATCCTAAAAATAAGGAGTCCAATAAATTTGTTGATCGTTATCGTCAAGACAAAGTTCACTTTGAGAGGTATTGAGCATCCATTTATTTTTTTTACTTAAATGATGATTTAAAAGACTGTTTTGTGGAACTTGACTTTTACTCAAAAAAAAAGAGAAATAATTTTGGCGTTTACTAAGTTAATTAACAGCAACTAAATGTGTTTATAATGCACATTATTAACCAATACATGGAAAAGAAATAAAATTATGTTCAATTGTTGAAAAATTGAAACTTAAATAGCAATGATATGTTATGAATACTATAGTTTGCAAAACTAAAGCCATGAGATTAATTATGGAAAATTTTAGAACACTGTTGAAACATAGAATAAAATAGAAAGTAAATGGTGAGTAATCATTTCTTTAATAAGAGAAATAGGCCCAAGGGCTATGCTTGATTATGAAGCTGGCAAATGCCGGATATCTAATTACTTATCAAAGGAAATAAATATTTCGGTGTTTGATATTGATGTAGAGATGATAAGAGAATGCTCCAATGAGAACATTACTATTATTAAGAATATCAAAAAAGATAAGACAAACTTATGATTCTGTAAACTCCAACTTGGTTTTATGTTGTACTGATAACGATTGGAATGACTACATTGTTAAGCAAATTCATAAATTAGTTTTGATAACACATTCTTTATAGATGCTTTCACTTATTGTATTCAATTTGACACTAAGTCATTTAGACTTATATCGACTTTTAGTAACCATAGTGGTAACAATAATAGTAATAGAATTTGTATTGGTAGTTTAAATGTTTATTTCATTGATTGATATAGGAGGATGTATAACATATGAAAAAACTCACGTTTATGTTTATGATGATTCCGTTTATCACGCTTTGTTCGTGCAATCAAAATACCGAATTCAATAATGAATTGCCTTATCAAAATTATGCTGTTGTGTACGAATACGACAGTGTAGATAAAAAGGTTAATCTACAGTGTGCATTTAATTACGATGGGAAAGACCTATTTGATATTAGTGACAATTCTAAATCTGTGAATGAAGTTATCGGTGGAGATATGATGAAAGTATATTATACCGATGAAACAAAAAAGGAAACTGATCATATCCTTGTTGAACCGGCAACAATTTTGCCATTAATTGAAGTGACAGATCATATTGTTCCCGGTTCCGATAATTATATGCAGTTGCACTGCGATGATTGTGTTATTGACCAAACGGATATCAGTTTCGCAATTAATAAAGATTTGTCAACTACTAGTCTTTCCGATTTGCAGATGGGAATGTCTTTATTTGGAACATATGAAATTATTCCTATTGAATCTGAAAAGGGAACGACAGGGGTATATAAACTTTCTTATCTATATAGTTTCAATCCAAGAGAGATATAATTATTAACTGAGTTTAAGAAAGAGAGGATTATTAGTGCCCTCTCTCTTTTAGCTATCATAATATTTACTTAAAAAACTAGTGAAAACGCAAGAAAAAATGAAAAAATGAAAAAATGTGACAAAAGCAACAAAAAAACATATAATATTAATCGTCATTCACTATTTTCAAAATAAATAAGGTTTTTGAAAGTTAGAAAGGTAATTAT
>JAQWCB010000009.1 GCA_028707375.1 Bacilli bacterium
ATTCGTGCTTTTCGTGCTTTTTATAACTAAGTTCGTGCTTTTTATTAGTAGTTCGTGCTTTTCACAAATAAAGGTTAACAAAAAATAGCAAACTAAAAAGGGCTACCTTACCTGAATTTAAGCAAAATAAGCCTAAAACAAGCAAAATAGCCCTTAAAAATGAAAAAAGGACTGATATTTTTTGTATCAATCCTGTTGTTTCAATATGGTGCATGTGGATGGAATTGAACCCTCATAAACTCACATTCGGTAGATTTTGAGTCTGCTGCGTCTACCAGCTTCGCCACGATAACTTGTATGAGGTTTTATCACTTTTCATCAGTGTTCCACTACTGTTTTTTAGGAGTTAAATTCTTTTTAGTGATTTTGAATCAAAATGAACCGATTAAAACATATCCAAATTTTCTGAATTTCCTATTTTTTGACTTATTTAATGTAAATTCGAACATACTCTTAGTTTTTTGAGCAAAACTATATTATTTTTACTTAATTCTGTCTACTCAACGAATTTTTAATCAATTCTTAGAAGTAATCGTTGTTGACATAAAAAAAGTGATACGAATCGCATCACATTATTCATTGATTTATGATGGTGCCCGCGGACAGAATCGAACTGTCATGGAATCACTTCCGAAGGATTTTGAGTCCTTTGCGTCTACCAGTTTCACCACGCGGGCGGCAAATCATCTTATATATATTAACAATTATGATTACTAAATACAATAAGAGTTTACCTTTAAATTATTTATTAATTTAAGTTTAATCTATGGTTAATATATAATAAATTTGCTATTATACTTAATGTTGATTGGGAGAAGGAAATTATGTCTAAGAAAGATACGAGAGTGATGATTTACTCTGAATTGCGTGACAAGATAGACAAGATGGATACACTTTCTTTTGACGACCCTGATCGCGACAAGAAATATGGTCTAAATGGTGAAAAGGCTGTTCTGCCCGTACATCATGAGGAGGCTATGTCGAGTCAAGAGTTGAAGACAGGACATATTAAGAAGAATACTCTTTCTATATCTATCGATGAATTGATCAAACAAAATGATGATTATACGATGGCGTTGGAGAAAAAAGAGTTAAACAAGAAGTATAAGAATATGAAAAAAGAACAGCACAAAGCGCGGAATAAAAAGTTAGCTTTTTATCTTGGAATAGCTGGAGCTGTCATCGTTATTGCTGCGGCAATTATTATATGTGTGATTTTATCTAGATAAGGGGAGTATATTATGAGTTTTTCAGTTGCAATAGATGGCCCGGCGGCCTCAGGAAAATCAACTATCGCCAAAGAATTGGCGAATGGTATGGGATTGGTGCATATTGATACAGGAGCGATGTATCGCGCCATTACTTACCTCTGTTTAAAAAGAGGTATCGATTGTCAAAATATTCCACAAGTCAATGCTCTTTTACCCGAGATTAATATTGAACTAACTTTGGATGAAAAAGTTTTTATTAATGGTGAAGATGTGACAACAGCCATTCGCAGCAGCGAAGTTTCAGATAATGTTTCCTATATTGCGGCGATTAAAGAAGTACGTCTTTTTTTAGTCGATTTGCAACGCGAGATGACAAAGAATTTATCGATAGTTATGGATGGACGCGATATTGGAACTTATGTTCTTCCCCAAGCAGAAATTAAAATATTCATGATTGCTTCAGTTGAAAAACGTGCGATGCGTCGATATTTAGAAAATCAAAAGATGGGAAGAACTGGAAATTACGAGGAAATTCTATCCAATTTAAAAAAACGTGATTACATTGATTCTCATCGAGATTTTGCTCCCTTAAAGCCAGCCGAGGATTCAATCATTTTGGATACTTCGGATCTTTCAATTCCTGAAGTGGTCACAGCCTGTAAGAAAATTATTTCTAACAAGTTGGGAAAAGAGATCGTTTGATGAATATCGAGGGAAAAGTTGCAATAGTCGGAGCTCCTTCAACTGGAAAGTCAACTATTTTTAATCGTTTTATTCAGGAGCGAAGGTCAATAGTATCAGAGGAATACGGTATTACTCGCGATCGTTTATATGCAAAATGCGAGTGGCTGAATCATGAATTTATGCTCATTGATACCGGAGGGTTGGAAATTAAGAACGTTCCTTTCAGCAAAGAGATTCGCGCTCAGGTCGAATTGGCTGTCGATGAAGCGGATGTCATAGTTTTCTTAGTAAATGGTCAGACCGGTGTTACACCTAACGATCGTGCGGTGGCTAAATATTTGCATCAAGCAGTCGATAAAAAAATAATTTTGGCTTGCAATAAAATTGATAACATAGAAATGAAAAGCAACATCTATGATTTCTTTTCGCTCGGCTTTGGTGAACCCCTGGCTGTCTCGGGTGTGCACGGCATTGGTATTGGTGATTTATTAGATAAAATTGTCAGCGTGCTTCCGGCCAAGAAAATTGAAGTTAATGAAGGTGAAAAAACTTTTTGTTTCATCGGACGTCCCAATGTTGGTAAATCAAGTCTAACTAATGCTATTTTGGGTGAGTCTCGAGTAATTGTCTCCAATATTCCTGGTACAACGCGAGATTCGATTGACACTCCTTTTGTTCGTGGAGGAAATAAATATGTTTGCGTCGATACGGCCGGGCTAAAAAAGCGGGGGAAAATATACGAAGCCATTGATAAATATGCTGCTATGCGAGCCTTTGATGCGGTCATGCGCGCTGAGGTTGTCGTATTGGTAATTGATGGATCACAAGGCGTGATTGAACAGGATCGACACGTTGTATCGATTGCGACGGAAAATGATAAACCGGTTATTATTGTTGTCAATAAGTGGGATTTACATTCGCACGAGCAGGATGCTCAAAAGAAATTTGAAGAAGAATTGAGAACTTATTTTAAATTCTTAGATTATTCACCGGTTATTTTTACTTCAGCCTTAAAAAAGCCGAATCTAAATTTATTGTTTAAATACATTGATAAATGTTATGAAGATTTTAATACTAGAGTGCAAACATCAATCTTGAATCAGGTGCTATTGGATGCACAAATCATGAATGAAGCTCCAGACTTTAATGGAGGGAGAGTTAAAATTAACTATGCTTCCCAGGTTAAGGCATGTCCTCCCACTTTTGTTCTATTTGTTAACAATCCAAAATTTATGCATTTTTCATATGAAAGATATTTAGATAATGTGATTCGCAAGACTTTTCATCTTGAGAATACTCCGCTTAAGATTCTTTGCCGAAAGAAATCTAAAGGTGGCGCTAAATTATGATTTTTAGCGTTATTGGCGCCGGATCCTGGGGAACGAGTTTGGCAGAAATTTTAGCTGAAAATAATTTTGATGTTACGCTTTATGCCCGGTCTGAGCAGGTTTGTGATGAAATTAATAATAATCATAGCAATAATAAGTACTTTCCTTTTGAGATTGATCTCGATAAAAAAGTTAAGGCGACTAGCAATTTAAATCAAGCAGTGAGCCAGGCTGACGCAATTGTTCTTTCTGTTCCTTCTGCCCAATATCGAAACGTTCTGACTGAAATAGTTAAATACTTACAACACAAGGTAATAATTGTTAGTACAGCAAAGGGCTTTGATCCTGAGACTAGCGAGCGCCTTTCCGAAGTTATCAAGGAAATTGTTCCTAAAGAAAAAATTAAGGCTTCAATGAGTCTTATCGGACCTTCGCACGCAGAAGAGGTTATCCAAAAACTTTTTACTTGTGTCAGTGTTGTCGGATCGGATGAAAAACAATTAAAAATTATTCAACAGGCTTTTTCAAACAACTATTTTCGCGTGTATACCAATACTGATGAGGTTGGAGCAGAATATGCTGCCGCTTTAAAAAATGTCATTGCTATCGCCAGCGGAATTATGACCGGATTGGGGTATGGAGTTAATACGCGCGCCGCACTTATAACCCGGGGATTAGCCGAAATGACTCGCTTTGGAATGGCTATGGGTGGAAAGATGGAAACATATTTAGGCCTATCCGGTTTAGGAGACTTAATGGTTACGTGCACATCAAAATTTTCTCGTAATTTTCAAGCGGGTTTAAAAATAGGTCATGATGATTCTGCACAAGACTTTTTAATTCACAATAATAAGACAGTTGAAGGTGTAAAAACAGCCCGGGTAATGCATGACAAAGCACTTCAGGCTCACATCGAAATGCCCATCACTGATGCGGTTTATGCGGTCCTCTTTTTGGATGAAAAACCTTCAAATGTCGCAAAAACCCTTATAAATAGGGCGTTAAAGCCAGAATTTTAAAAAAATAGCGAATAATATATTAATAGTTGCAATATACAAAACGCCCTTAAAATGTGACATATGATTATTTTTGATAGCGTTTTCAAAATAAGAAAATAATATATTAATATGGCTTTGACAAATGAATAACAGTATGATAAATTTGAATTATCAAAGGAGATATTCATATGAATGTTATAGAGTTATCTGAAGTAGTTGCTGACGAAGCAAAAATTACTAAAACTGAAGCCAATGAAGTCGTTCGTGTTGTATTTGCCAAACTTGGAGATGCATTAGCCGAAGGCGAAGAAGTTAAGATTGCTGGATTTGGTACTTTTAAAGTCAAGGAAAGAGCAGCTCGTAAAGGTCTCAATCCTTCCACTGGTGAACCCATTGAAATCGCCGCAACTAAGGTTGTTGGTTTCAAACCCGCCAAACATCTTAAAGAATGTGTAAAATAATTTAATTTTAGATTTTAAAAACTGGGGAAACCCAGTTTTTTTATGGAAAAAAATAATTGAGATGATAAACTAAATGTATGAAAGAGATTATTGATCAAATATTCAATTTGCTCAGTGAAAAAATAGGAGCAAAGTATCAAATATATCTAGTTGGGGGTTCAACCCGCGATTTTCTTTTAAATAGGAAATTTGATGATTTTGATTTTGCAACCGATGCTCCCTTTGATTATTTGATTGAAGTATTTCCACATGTGAAAAGTTCTTTTCCTAAATATGGCATCGTGAATATAGAATATAAGCAATATCATATTACCTTAGCGCTTATGCGCGAAGAGAAGATGTATATAGACAAGCGGCATCCTACTATTATCAATTTTATTGATAATCCAATTGATGATGCGAGGCGAAGAGACTACACGATAAATGCAATATATATAGATCAAGCTGGACATATTATTGATCCATTTATGGGGCAAGACGATTTAAAGAAAAGAATCATTCGTATGATAGGTGATATTCCTTCGCGCATAAACGAAGATCCCATTCGCATTATCAGAGCATTCCGTTTTGAAGATCAACTTGGGTTCAATTTGGAACCACATCTAGAAAAATATTGTCGCCAGAATATCTGGCGCATCAATCAAATCAACCCATACAAGCTGAGATTGGAATATGCTAAATGTTCTCGAGCGGTTTATTTTAAGATTCAAAACCTTTTAACCACATCGCAAAGAATGATAAAATAGACATCAAAGAGAGAGATAAATATGGATTTAAATTATTTAGACTTAGATTGGCGCAGATTGCTTGTCAAGCATTATAAGTATTATGGAATTGATGAGAGAGGATTGACGGTTATACTGTGTATTTCTGATATCCTTTCTGAAGCTGATATTTTGGTTACAGCCGATGATTTGGTAAGCTATATGACATTAGCCAAAGCGGAAATAGATGAGGTGTTAGTTAATTTGATGGATAAGGGTATCATTGAATATGTCAATAAAAACGGCAAAACGATGACTTCACTTCACCCCTTATATCATAGAATTGTCTCTGATTTAACTAAGGACATTGTGATTGAATCTAAAGATCACAATAAGAGTAAAGTGAATAAAGTAGTAAAGAACTTGTATAGTTTTTTTGAAGATGAAATGGGGCGAACAATTACAGGCCGGGAAATTGACCGAATTGCAGCGCTCATTCGTTCCGGCGCTGATGAAAGAATGATCAAAGAGGCTGTGGCGCGACTCAAAGCTAAAAATAGGCCAGTGTCAATTGCGGCGGTGGATAAAATTGTCCTTTCCCTTCAGAAAAGTTCAGATATTTCCGAGGAGGGATTTTCCTCGCGCAAGGATAATTATCGCGAAGGATCAAAAGAAACTTTGGATATTCTTTCTAAACCTTGGGTACCTAAAGAATAATGACGCGTGCAGAAAAAGTTAAAAGACTTGAGCAATATTTAAGCGAGATTTATCCGAAGACAGAGTGCTTTTTGGATGGGCAAAAGGATTATGAGTTTCTCATTGCCGTTTTGCTCTCGGCCCAGGCTACGGATAAATCGGTAAATGCGGTTACTCCTATTCTTTTTAGTAAATACAAAGATTTACAAAGCTTGGCGGGGGCTGACCCTAAAGATATTTATTCAGTAATAAAATCTGTTGGTCTAGGTTCCAGCAAGTCAAAAAATATTGTTAATTTAGCTCAAAAACTAATTGCGGATTATGATGGTCACGTTCCAAATTTACGCGGTGAACTAGAAAAATTACCTGGAGTGGGCCATAAGACAGCTGCGGTTTTTTTAGCCGAAAAACGCGGAGGAAAATTTATTCCTGTCGACACACATATCAAGCGAGTGACCCGTAGATTAGGTATATCTAATATGAATGATTCCGCTGACAAGATTGAGGAAAAGCTAGAAAAGTCCTATGATGGAAACAATCACATCAATTTCCATCGACAAATAATCCTTTTTGGTCGCAATATCTGCATGGCTAATAACAAGCGTAGATGCGATTTATGTAAATTATATTTTTGTAAAGCACGCAAATAAAAAACTTCTCTACTGAGCAGAGAAGTCGTTTATTGGAATATCGATATTATTTTTTAGTTGAAATTTCCTTTTCGGTATTTTTAATGGTGGCATCGTTCGCTTTCGATGTCCTTGATAATTTTTTCTTAGCTTGAAGAGCAACAGCTTTTTTTAGCATTTCTTCCTTATGTTTTGCTTTGGCTTCCTTAGCGAGTTTATGTTTTTTTCGCTTACTTTCAGTATAGGCGGATAAATCCAACAAATACCAAATGATTACCATAAGTTCAAATATTGCTGATACAAAGTATAAATACCAACTGGTTGGAGCTATATTTCTCATCGTTAGAACAAAGGAAAGGGAGATACCCCAATCTAAAGCACTAACAATGACCATATTATAGATTCTATTGCCCCAAAGATTATTGAAAACGAGGGCAACAATTGTGCTGACAGGGAAAGCATATATAAAGATAAGCCATGTTTCAAAGACTCCAGGCGATACCATTTCAAAAATAACATAAGTTATCATTGCAACGAGCCAAACAAGCATCACGGAAAGAATCGATATAAAAACTTTGTTGCGCGAAAGATCTTGAAGCTTCTCACGAGGTGTTTCTTCATGCAATATATCATCAAGTTCAACTTTATAGATATCAGCAATCTGCTTCAATACGCACACATCGGGAAGCGATTCGCCTCTTTCCCACTTGGAGAGAGCTTTGTCAGAGTAATTAATTTTTTCTGCGACCTGTAGCTGGGTCAGTTTATTAATTTTTCTGAATCGTACAAGATTTGTCGCTACCACTGATTTGATATCAGGTATTTTGTAATTCATAACAATACTATAGTTGGTTTGTAGAGTGGTGTCAATACATTAGTAGAGCCATTCTACCCTGAGTAGAGTTAATTTTGTCTCGGAAAAAATGGACCTGGGAAAATGTAGAGTTTTCATAAATAACATTATAGTTTGTCGAAGTTTTCATGATGTATATTGTTTTTATATTAGGAGACTATGTTTATGAAATATAAAATTGTTGTTGATTCCTCTTCCAATTTGAAGAGTGACTATATTAAGGATGATGAAATTGGTTTCGAAGTTGTTCCTTTGACCGTGAAAATTGGTGAAAGAGAATTTGTTGATAGCGATGACGCCAATGTTGAGGAGATGCTCGAGGCCTTAAAAGCCAATAAGGCTGGTGGTACTTCTTCATGCCCTGCTCCTGGCACATATGCCGAAGCCTATAAAGAGGCTGACAATATCATTGTTATAACTATTTCGGCCAAGATGTCGGGTTCATTTAATTCGGCCTTTGTAGGATCTTTAGAATATAAAGATAAATCTATCCATATCGTTGATTCAAAGGGGACAGCTGGAATGATGCAGTTGATTGTTGATAAGACCTACGAATTGATCAAGTCAGGAATGGATTTTAAGAATGTTGAAGCTGAGATTGATAAATATACCGACTCGTTGAATCTTCTATTTGTTTTGGACAAATTTGACAACCTTGTTCGAGCGGGCCGCATGTCAAAGATTGCTGCCTTTGTTGCGACTTCTCTTTCGATTAAACCCTTGTGCATAGCAAATAAGGGTGAGATAAAAATATTGAAGAAGACGCGAACAATGAAGATGGCGCTAAAGAATGTTGTAAATGAGATGAAGGAACTGATTCACGATGATGATGTTAATCGGGTTTGCATTATTACTAGCGTTCAGAATGATCCCACCGCTCTTAAATTAAAGAATATTATAGCTGAGAATATGAATTTCAAAGAAATAAGAATTGTTGATGCTAAAATTCTTGATGCTTATTATGAATTACCTGGGGGTCTAATTGTTTCTTTCTAAATTAAAGGAATGAATCACACCTAAAAAAGTCTTAATCCCTATTTTGATAATTTTGTATTATAATATATAGCGAGAGAAAGATATATTAGTTAATGAAATTACTGCAGACGGTATTAAAGAAAAGCAAGAACCTGTTATTTATAGATTTTGAAGGCACTCAATTTTCGCATGAAATAATTGCTATTGGCGCAGTTTTAGTAAAGTGCGATGAGGAATGTGTGCCGTGCTGTCCGCCTAAAACATTTAAATGCTATATTAAATCTAATGCGAAAATCGGTTCTCTTGTTACTAATATGACAGGAATCGACAATAAATTATTGGATAATGAGGGTATCAGTTTTACCGAGGCCATGCGAAAGTTAAATGAGTTTTTGGGAGAGGCTTCCAAGGATTTAAAGGTTTTAACTTATGGCAATCAGGACGCGCGAATGCTCATGTCTTCTTTGCGACACAGCAAAGATAGCGATAACGATGCTTTTTTGAAGTCATTTGTTATATATTTGAAAAGAAATACGGTTGATATGGGCGCCTTTTTCTCGAGATATATTCGAGGAAAAAAGAACGAGTTGATATCACTGATTAAATTGCGAGATTACTTTGGCATCAAACCCGCGGGCAATTCGCATGATCCGTTGGTTGATTCTTTAGATTTATATCATATTTATTTAGCTTTTACGACTGACAAAAAATTAATTATTTCTTCATATAAAAGAATCCTTCGAGTATCGAATATTGTTCCCGATCCTATCAAGCATATTGTTATTTCGCTTTTGAATGACAAAACAGTTACTCCTGAAGATTTTGATCATTTATTGGAGAAATACTTTGAATGATTAAATATCCAAATGGGGAAGTTTACGATCCGATAAAATTAAAAAGAGAACGGAAAAGAACTTATAAATGCGACAATGCTTCCAATCGTGGAATGTCATTGGAAAAGGACATTTCTCTTTCGTGCGATTATTACAACTCAAGAAATGTTACGTGTATCTATAAAAGACCCACCCCTATCAAAGTTGTTCGTATGGATAAAATAGACAAAGCCAAGATTGTCGAAGGATATTTTTCGATGAAATCTACGACTGATTACAATGGTATATATCGTGGAAAATATATGGACTTTGAAGCCAAAGAGACCGAATCGAAAACATCTTTTTCATTCAAAAATATTCGCAGTCAACAACTTTCACATTTAAGAAAAGTTCACGCTCTTGGAGGCATAGCTTTTTTTGTTATTCGCTTTAAACAATATCAGGAGACTTATTTAGTTGATGCGATGACTCTTTTAGATTATATGGATTTAAATATACGAAAATCTTTCCCCTATTCCTTTATCAAGGAAAATGGGGTGTTGATTGAAGAAGCGTATTGCCCTCGGCTAAAATTGACGGCGGCTATTGATCAAATGTATTTTAAAGACTAAGCAAAGTTTATGTATTATAGTCTCGTTTTATTTTGTAAATAATGTATAATTAGATAGAAACTTATAATAAAGTTTTCTAAATGTTTTTGAGGAAAGGTAAAATATGTTAGATGCACTAAAATTGAACGCAAATAAAATTTTGCACAAGCAGTTTGAAGGCACTAAGCCTGGTTACAACGCGTTGCAAGTTGACACTTTTCTAGATACTGTCATTGCTGATTATGAATATATGGAGAAATATATTTCAAGCAGTGAGAAAAAGATTGATGAACTTCAAAAGTTGAATGCGATGCTCAATAACAAGTTGACCAAGGCTGAAGCGGAAAATGCTGTGATGAAGGAAAAATTCCAAAATATTTCTGATGACAACAATATTTCCCTCTCTAATTTGGATTTGCTTAAGCGTATTTCTTCTCTTGAACAAGCATTGTTCAAAGCAGGAATAGATCCTAAGAACATTTAGTTTATATCCTTCGGTCCGGATGATTGCTGGTCACCTTGGGTGATTAGAGGAAAGTCCATGCTCGCACCTATCCTGAGATGGTGGTAGTGATTGCGCTAGAAGAAAAAATAATTCTAGGCAGGGAGGAGTCCCTGACGGCGAAGAAAACCTAAAAGCTTTGCTCACGGTTGTATTCGTAAAGCTCCACAGAGACGAGGCGTGAAGAAATTCACGATTGAAACGTTGGAAAGCCCCACAAGCGAGAAACCTAAATTATGGTAAGGGAAATCTTTGAGGGAAATTGAACCTTCAAAGGTAAGCGAAAGCTTAGATAAATTATCATCCTCGACAAAACATGGCTTACAGGACCGAAGACTCAATAAAATTTCACGGAAGGATTTTATATATGAAAATGAATTTACCCAATCGTTTAACTCTAATTAGATTTCTTTTAGCGTTTGTGACAGTTATTTTGATGGTTCTACCTTGGAATAATATGGGTGTTAATATTGTGATGATACCGACAACAGGATTCAGCGTTGTTGATTTAATTTGCTGTTTCTTTTTTATTATTGCTTCTATCACTGATGCGGTGGATGGTCACATTGCCCGGTCGCGAAATCTGGTAACTGATTTTGGAAAATTTATGGATCCGTTGGCTGATAAATTTTTAGTCAACGCTTCGTTGATTGTCCTCGCTGTTGTTAAATCTAGTATGCTTCCTGCCATCGTTGTTGTGCTATTTATTGGTCGCGATCTTGCGGTGGATGGGTTGAGATTCTTAGCTGCGAGCAAAGGAGAGGTTATTGCTGCTAACAAGTGGGGAAAGGCTAAGACGATTGCTCAAATGATTGCCATTCCTTTTATTTTTCTCAACGGCTTTCCTTTCAACTACATCCTTGGAGAATATACCTTTATTATTCCTTTGATCTTTATTTGTATCGCTTTAGCTTTATCGTTGATTTCGGGTGGAATTTATATTTATACCGGAAGAAAGTTCATCATCGGAGAAAATAAGAGATGAGTGAGTACAAATTAAAAGAACTCTTAAATCAAAAGCACTATACTTTATGTTCGGCAGAGTCTTTGACTGGCGGTGGCTTTAGTTATTTTATTACACGACACCCAGGAGCCTCAACTTATTTTAAAGGCGGTATGGTAACATACGCTAACGAGATAAAACTTAGATTGGGCGTGACAGCTAATACCTTAGATAAATATGGAGCGGTCTCCGAACAGTGCGCTAAAGAAATGGTTGAAAGAGTTCAAGAATTTTTTAAAACTGATGTAGCAATTTCCTTCACGGGAAATGCCGGACCTGATGCGATGGAAAATAAACCGGTGGGTCTAGTGTATATCGGGATACGCATCAAGGATAAAACATATGTGTATAAAAATATTTTTGATGGAGACCGGGAATTAATCCGTTCTCAATGCATTTTTTTCGGTGTTAATCAGATACAAGAATTGCTAAAATAAGATAATACCTAAAAATTAGTCACAAATTATGAATATAAATAATGGAGGAAAGAGTATGGCAACCAAAAAAGTTAAAGAGGATGACAAATTAGAATCAGCCTTAAAAGACATTGAGAAAATGTATGGCAAGGGTTCAATTATGCGTTTGGGTGATCGCGCAAACTGGGATGAAGGAGTAATTCCTAGCGGATCTTTACTTCTTGACAACGCCTTGGGAATTGGCGGATATCCTCGTGGTCGCGTGGTAGAAATCTATGGGCCAGAATCATCGGGCAAGACAACTTTAGCCCTCATGGCGATAGCCGAAACTCAGAAGGCCGGTGGTCGTGCGGCATTTATTGATGCGGAGCATGCGGTTGATCCTGTTTATTCGGAAGCGCTAGGTGTTAACATTGACGATTTGATATTGTCACAGCCAGACTATGGCGAGCAAGCCCTAGAAATTGTTGAAAAACTTGCTGAATCTGGAGCTTTTGATTTAATTGTTGTTGATTCGGTAGCCGCATTAGTACCTAAGTCAGAACTTGAAGGAAATATGCTCGATAATTCTATTGGTGTCCAAGCTAGATTGATGTCAAAGGCGTTGCGTAAGATTACTGGCTTGCTCAATAAATCAAGATGTACTGTTATCTTCATCAATCAGTTAAGAGAAAAAATGGGCGTTATGTATGGCTCACCAGAAGTAACTTCGGGTGGTCGTGCTTTGAAATTTTATTCTACAATTCGTTTGGATATTCGTCGAGCTGAGGCGATTAAAGATGGTGACAAAATTATTGGAAACAATGTTAAGATTAAGGTTGTGAAAAATAAGGTGGCTTCACCTTTCAAAATTGCTTATACATCTATGTACTATGGAAGAGGAATTGTTAAGGTCGCAGAAATCGCGAGTCTTGCAGTTAGTTTCGATTTGATCCATAAATCTGGATCTTGGTACTCTTATGGCGATGATAAGATTGGACAGGGGTCCAACGCTTGTGTTAAATTCCTTGAGACCAACTCTGACATCGCAACAAAACTTGAAGGGGAAATACGCGAAAAACTCGCTAATGGGGAAGAGCCACCTATGAAAAAATCCTTTTTATAATCTAAAGAATTGAATAATATATTATAGAAATCATCTAGTTTTTTATGTCGACTTGCAATGTCTGCATAGATTTTAAAGCGCGTTTGTGTGACTCTTTCGATACGCCGGCGCAGCAATTTGAATCAACACTGACAGGTGTATTAATTAGATAGGATTTAATAATCACAGCATTTGCAATCACGCATATGTCAGTACATAAGCCAACCAATTCCACTTCAATTGGTTCCTTTTCGTTTATTTTGGTGAGGTGTTGAGCTAGTTTAATAGATCCAAAGCAAGGCTTATCAAATATATTTTTAACATCGATCATTGATGCTATGTCTTTTTGTATTTCCCAACCGACGGTGTTCTTTAAACAGTGAACGATTGGAAGATGTTTCCCTTCAAGCGAATTCAAATAGTTTTTATCGTGAGTGTCGCGAGTGGCATAAACATTCTCTCTTTTATATTTCTTTATTTTTTCAATAACTTTAGGAACAATCTCGACAGCTTCTTTGGTTCCTAGTGATCCATTAATGAAATCGTTCTGCATGTCAATTACTACTAAAATTTTTTTCATAAGTCATTATCTCCATCATTATTTAATACTAAACATATCATATATCATTATTT
>JAQWCB010000010.1 GCA_028707375.1 Bacilli bacterium
GATGAATTTGGCATCGTGGGAAATCTTTGTGATATGCCTCTTTCATCTCATACATTCGACTATCAGAAATAATATATACATCGTGACCAGTGTAATCCTTATTTTCTTGTGTTGAAGCGTATCCATAGCTTATGGAGATTTTATAGCTGGCATCTTTGCGGTCATTAAATTTCTTTAAATCATCGTCAAATATCTCCAATATTTCCTTTGTTTTCTCTAAATTATAGTCTTTTAGAATAACAAGAAATTCATCTCCGCCCATGCGAGCAACACATCCGTATTTTGAAAATCTTGTTTTCAATAAAGATGATAAGTTAACTAATAACTGATCGCCTTGCAAATGTCCTTGTGTATCATTGACAATTTTCAAATTGTTCACATCGATAGATATTACTGAATAAACTTTATGCTTTTCATCCAAATCCTGCATATATTTTACTGCTGTAGTGCGGTTAGCAAGATTAGTAAGAAAATCGACATAGGCCAACTTTGCCAGTGAATCATATTCACCTTTCTCATATAGATAATCGATGATAGAAATAAAATAACTACCTATTAAAAATAATGTTAAAATAACGCTGGTCAGAGGCAAAATATAGGTTGAATTAAGGGGAACCACTGAATCATTTGAGCCAAATTCTGAAAAGATAATACCGATAAATGAACCGAGCGCAAAAGCAAAGAAACCAATAGACAGCATAATATTGCTCTGATTAACTTTCCTTTTTACCCAGCGCTTGATAATCAAATAGAGAATATAGAAAACTAGCAATCCATCAAAGGTATGGAATATTGGTAAAAATTCTGGATAGTAAAAAAGGTGATTTAGCGAAAGAACTGTCGCAATGAAAAATAGAAGGATATTAACTCCTAAAAGAACAATCCAAATATTTTTATCCTTTTTATCATCCTTAGCATACTTCCAAAAATACATAAGTAGAGGTATCGTCATTAAAAAGAAAACAATATATTCTAGGTACGTATCAAATAATTCGTTTTTATTAAAAAGTAAAATAATTCGCGAGTTGCACGCTATCCATGTCCCCAACATCAATAAAAAAGCACCGATAGAAAATGTATTTCTCCCCGACATCTTCTTTCCATATAAAGTCAAAGCTAAACCAATAGATATAATGCTGACTGAAATAATGAAAAAACTACTGAACACCGATATGAATTTAGTTTTAAGTATATATGAAAATATCTCGACTGTCGGCCCCATATATATTTGTTCAATATAGCGATAGGAGTAAGTTATTGTAGCCATTATTTCAATTCTTAATTCCTTGCCACCATATTCTTGCCCAAGGTCAATAATATTTAAATTAGTCGGAACTAAATCATTCGATTCATAGTAATCCATGCCATATTCATAGATGGAAGAATCATTGATGTACGCTTCAACCGTTGATTGATATGTATAAAAAGCAATCGACAATTGCTTAGTCTCAGTATCCGAAGGAATTATATTCGTAAGGATAACTTTTTTACCAGGCTTAATCTCATGCATACTGAAAGTATCTATAGCCTGATGCTCATAGGTCGAACCATCAACTTGAATCGTCCAATCATCGTTCCAAACGTGACAAGCATAAGTATTTTGAAAACCCATAATAGCAAAAAGCGATGCAAAGAAAACACCGATTAGAATAAAAATAATTCCAATTGTCTCAAAAATAAATTTCCACCGCAGTTGTTTTTCGTTGATTTTCATTTGACAATTCCTCATTTTCAAACGGAATATCTAACTTCATATGTTTGTTATCTACTTTTATTAAAATACATAAATTATCTAAAAGCAACAAGCGAAAGATCAATATTATTAAAAAGCATCGACATAACAGCATTTTTTCAATCAACAAAATTTATTTAACTTCCTCGTAACGATCAATGTATGAACGATTTTTCTTGTTGTCGTGAATCGAGACCAAAACTAAATCAACTTCCGAAGAAAGATCTCTGAGCTTTTCCGAAGGTGTCGATAGAATAGCTTGAAGTCCAAAGCTTCTAAGCAAACCAACCGCCTCCTTAATTCTAGCTCCATCCATCTTAGAGAAAGCTTCATCAAAAATAACTAATCTAATACTGTCAGAATTTGGTTCGTTAGTTCGATATAATTGAGCAAACGAAGCCAAGATAGAAATATAAAAAGGAGTTTGAGTTTCACCTCCTGACTGTCTTTTGAAGGTTCGAGCCAACGACGATGCATTGTTATCACCTCTCTTGACCAGCAAATCAAAAACTAAATATGTACGATAATCGGTGAATTTCTCTATATTTTCAGCAATTTGAGATCTCACATCGCCTCGACTGTCTGTCGATTCAGAAATCATACTGAACAAATTGTTCATAACCTCAGAATATTTTTCCAAATATTCATTTTCTGAATCACCAATATTCAAAAGTAAATCATCCATTATCATATTGTAATAATCGAGATAATCCTTGTTGGGTTCAACCGAAAATTTATATGAATCTCTTCCAAATTTAACGCTTTCCAGCGCTTGATTAAGCTCATCTATCTGCGTTGAAATTTTTTCAAAAGATGTCCGTAATTTGAAAATAAAATCATCCTTGAACTCTTCAATAGCCTTTTTGTGGGCACTCTCAATCTTCTCCAAGTAACTTGGAAGTAAAACTTGGGAAAGATTATCCAATTCCTTATCGAAATCACTATTGTCATCTTCCAAAGTTATGTCGTAACTCAGATTGTAGGATGCAACGTATTTCGAGCGCAAATCCATCAATTTGGCCTTGTAATTTTTCATTTTATTTTGAGTTTGAACATAGTGTGATTGAGCCTGTTGCTTTATTTGTTTTAGCGGAAGATTCTCTGCTGCATTGTCAAAGAAAGGAGCATATTTTTCCTCAACCATTTTCGGATCGTAATCCAATAATTTCTCGCCCATAAAAGTCAAAGAAGCGTTCTTAGCAGGAATCAGTTCTTCCTTCAATGATTTATTCTGATTTTCAAGTCCGCCTTTTTCCACGAGTAAGTTTTCTTTTTCTGTTGCTAAAGTTTTGATATCTTCATCAATTGAAGCAATCTTCTCATCATAGGCTGCCACCTCTGATAGATCACCTTCATCCATCTGTTCATTCAATCTAGCAATCTGTTCATTCAATTCATCAACCTTGACACCTTCATCCACATCACTGACAAAGGTATGACATTGTGAAGAATTCAAGACTTCAAGTTTAGCAATTTGACTAAAGTAATTTAAAATATCGTTGTACTTTTCCAATTGATTATTTATCTTCGAAAATTCATTTTTCTTCGCTAAGGTAGTAGCCTGATCAAGCTTGGTCCCAATATAACTGACGTCAGCCTTGCGCTGATTCAGATAGAAGGAAGCATAACTGCGGTATCCCGTACAGTTAGGAAGCAAGCCATTGCCTGAATTTCTTGCCTCACTAAAAGTTTCACATCTTTTAACTCTCCCCAACAAAAAGTTCGTGTAAGCCTGCGCTCCTTTATGCTTAGTTTTAATAACTTCCGCAACGGATCCATCATCTGCTATAAAATTTTTAGAAATCAATTTCTCGGCATCGATAATTGAAACATAATAGAAGCCATACTCCTTACAAATACGCGCTAAAAGTTTAGAAGCCTCCTCATAATATTCATTTTCAACAAACAGATTGAATTTTTGATTGTAAATAAAAGCTTCGATTGCGTTGGTCCAGCGTGACTCGGTGATATCAACTAAATCACAATAAGTGGAAACTGTCGCAAAGGAATGAGACTCTCTAAGTTGAGCCTGCAAAGATGAACGCACCTGCAAATATGTTTGATTGAAAGGCTTATGACCTGCGTTAATCTGCGATATCTCGCTGTCGATGGCATCCCTTTTTGATCCTAAACTATACACTGAGTTTTCAAGCATATGCACCATTTTTATAGAAGTAAAATGCAATGTATTCATCGCGCTCTGAAATTCAGTAATATCCTCGCCCTTGATATCGTGCGAAGTTAATTTCTTCTTAACATTTTCGGCTAGCTCAATAAATTCACTCGACTCGTCTTTGAACTCCTCAAGAAGATCATTCTCCTCTTCGCTTAAAAAAGCTACGTCTATCTGAGCTAAACGATTGGAAAGCGAAGACAGTTTAACTAAATAATCATCGGCCAAATTCGTTAATGTTTCTGAAATATATTGATAATTGTTTTCTAAATGTGTAAGTCGCTCCGTGATTTTTTCCTTTTTATTAGCCAAGGCGGTCGACAAAGAAAATCCAGCTGATCCAATCTTCTTAGCAAAATAACTTTCTTTCTCACTTCTGAGATCTGCAGTTTCTACATCATTTTCGTGAAGTGAATTAACTATTTCCGCAATCCTTATTTTATTGTTCTCATATCTTTCTTTGTATTTGTCCAATTCAAGTTTATAAGTTTCATAATTAGCGCGATTTGCGACATAGTCCGCTAATTTTAATCCATCTTTAACATCTTGAAATTCATTGTAAGCCGACTTTATTTTTTCCAAAGAATCGATCTTAGTCTGAATCTTTTTGGCCTCTAACTCCAACAACTTATACTGCTCAATATTTGTTCGCATTGGAGCAATATCAATATTGTAATCAACATCGCAGACAAACTCCGTGATGAAAGAAGATATATTTGTTATTGGAGAAAAGGATACAGCCTTTTTAAAAAGGGAGAAATATTTATCAGGCAAATTGCCCAACTTCTCACTGATAAATTGCTGATAAAGGATATTTGTCTCAAAGAATTTGTACTCGCTCGACTTATATGAATCACTAAAGACCTGCATAAGTTCCTTATACGTCAAAGGGCGAGGCATTTCATTGTCGAGCAACTCAGAGTTTGTAAACTTATTGCTTGGAAAAGCTGAATTCAAATAAAAGAAATGATGCGTTTCTGAATCATCATCAAAGCAATCAAAAACAATCCCCAAAGTAAAAACTTTCTGCGTTTTATCATCAGTAATTTCAAGGGCGATATATGAAGTAAAACGTCCCGGTCGAAGACACATGACTTGTCCTTCCTTAGTCTCTCCCGTTTCGCAGCGCAAGTAACCTTTTAAGGTACGTCCAGTCCGATCGTTAGCAGCTTTATTGAAATTTCTTCCGGAAGTATCTCCCAAAAGAATAATTTGAATCGCATCAATAATAGTCGATTTACCCGTACCATTTGCTCCAGTTAAAAAAGTGATGTTCTTTATGTCGACTGTCTCATTGGAAAATAAGTGCCAATTGATCAGGCGCAACTTTGATAAACTTTTCATTATTCTTCTCCTTCATCTGATTTAGAAACATCAAACATCGTGTTGGATGAATCTTGATTCGCGCTCTCTTTCTCGGCTTTTATATCTTCAATTGAATTATATAGCGAATTTAATTTAGCATTCGATATAACATATCGAATTGAAGGCAAAATATAAAAGGCATAGAATGATTCCGAAAAAGAACGATCCGCAATAACAACGATGTTGTAAAATGCCAATTTGCGCAGTGATTGCGCAATAGTAAGACTAGAAATTCGCTTGGTTACACTTGTCAATCCCAATTCTTTGAGCAGCGATTTTATCGCGGTCGAATCCATATATATTTCATTAGCCGCTGGATTAGCACTCAATTTATCTTCATAATAACTTCTCAAGGCATAAATGATTAAAGTTGTCACGCCATCAAGTTGAATTTTATTTGTCTCGTCATCTGAGGAAACAAAGATAACCCCATTCTCATCATCTTTAGAAATATCCATTCCCATATAGGAAAGATAGTCAATAAATAAATCAAAGTGGCGTTCAATGAATAAGTAGTTAGAATTGATTACATTCATATGTGTAACTTTAGAATAAACTCGGCGAACAATAAAGCAAGTAAAGAGCAAACTGCTTATCGTCTTGCGGAAAATATTTTGATCAGCCTTCGTTAATTTCTCAAACTCTTCAATAAACATTTTAAATCCTCTTATCTTTCTTGGTAAAACGATAATTTGGTACTAGAAAATTCCCTAATTTTGTCGTTTCACCTATTTTTTCTATATCGTAAAAAAGACTGCCAAACTCGGCTCTAACAATTCCTAAAATGAGTAGAACCAATTCATCAAGACTCGTTATTTTTAAATCCTTGGTCTCAATAATTTTCCGATTACCAAAAGCCTTCAACATAAACTCTTCCACTGCTTGCAACGAAAAGTTATTAACCTCGTTCTCCAAAAAATCATTCATCAAGGAATCATCACCGATAAATTCATCTTCAAGCGGCAAAGGATCCGTCTCAATCCTTGCGGTTCTTCGAATCGGCATTGTCAAAGAATTAGAATTGATAAAACCTTGACTCCAAAGGGATATGGTTTGACTCGCCTGAGCCAATAGAGGTATTTTTTCTGTATCATTTTTCACATCGTATGGCGAAGAAACAATCTGTTTGGCTAACTCAACAATAATTGTATCAAGTTTACCCTTGATTGACTTGTCAGAATTTGATAAGAAATTTATTTTTCTCTGCACCGAGTGAACATAATTAGCATTAGCCTTATCAATATCGTCAAAAGAATCAGATAAGCGAGAAAATTTATTGATGGTCTCTTGCAACATCTTATATATAATCTCGTGAAGCTCTGAGGCTTTCAAGTGTCGATAATTAGTGTCATAAGCCGCTTGATTAACAAGTTTGCCCATGATTCGTGAATCGCGTTGCCACTTGGTCAAGATTTTCACAACGGGGATAGCATAGAGAGAAAGCGAATCATATGTCTTCATTGGATGATAAATCTTATCACTGACTTCGCTCCGAAAGACATCAAAATGTTGTCTTAAGACTTCATTTGGTTCAAATTCGTTGGTTAATTTATGTCCAAAGACACAGATTGAATGGTGAAGCAAAGTAATGTTGAGTTCCAGTTCGTCAGCATTTTTATTAGCTGATATCAAAGATCTAAACATATAATCATCCTCTTTTTCATCTTCCATCGCTAACTCTGAATAAGATTGATGAACCAGAGGAATATAAAGCGAGGTATCCGATGTCAAATCCGATATATATTGAAGCATTTTTATTGAATACGAAGGTAAGAAAATATAGTCAGTGCCTTTAACATTTTCCACTTCAATCCATCCTGTTGACACCAATTTGCGAAAGATATAATTAATCTTGGAAGACACTTCGGAATCTTCGACATCGTAATTTACGGTTTCTTCATCGCTTCGATCATCCATCTGGTCCAGTTTGACATCAAAAAGCGACATGATTTCTTCACCATGTTCGCGCAAAGCATTTATATAATCAGATTTTTTAATGTGCGTTTTATATGTTTTTAGTGTCTCAAACAATGTCAATAAACTAAAACTATAAACCGCTTTATATTTCCGTGATAATACCGAGAAGAAATTCTCGGGTAACTTTTCAAATAAATTCAATATAATACCTCAAAATATGTTAATACCTTATTATTTAGTATACTAGAAAAATACAAATCAATTCAACAAAATAAAAAGATAGTGAGGATATGGAAAACTGATAAAGAACAATGATTTATTATATTATATCCCAGTAATTTCTGTTGGCCATTTGCAATGCTTGTAACGATATTTTTCAACGAGTATTTTGTCGTTTTTCTTAAATTCCTCAAGCTTAGTCGCAATTTCTTTTTTTATTATTTCAGCCATCTCAATAGTGTTGATGTTTTCATACTCTTCAGGCATGTGTGGTTTCAAATAACATATTTGAATTGGAAATCTCTTCATGCGCAGGTGTTTATCCAAAACGCGATATGCTCCATAAATAGCGATGGGAACAATAGGTTTTTTAGCAACGTAGGCTGGTTTTAGCGCACCAGGCTTAAAATCCAACAATGGATGATCAGCTGCCCGCGATCTCGTCCCTTCAGGGAAAATCACGTACGAGTGCTCACTCGTCTTCAAATCTTGAGCTAATTTATTCATCGTTCGAACCTCTTGTCGAAGATTCCCTCTCTCCATAAAAATACCTGAAACAGCACGAACCACATTGTTGACAAAAGGAAATTTCGCCACTTCTTTCTTCGCAAGAAAAATAAGTGGTCTCTCACTCAGAGCCACGATGCTGATAGGGTCGGTATTAGATTGATGATTAGGAGTGAAAATAACATTGGTATCCGTGGGAATATTTTCTTTCCCTGTAATAATGTATTCGCATTTAAATCCTCTTACACATCTTCGCAAAAAATTGCGAACTCGAAAATATCTTTTTTCAAAAGGATATTTTTCCGGATGTTTTCCATATTTTCTGAGCCAAATATTTGAAAATAGAATATAAAAACCGGCGCGGTTCACAAGTCCTAAATATTTCCAACTGACAAAACTACTCATTTTAATTTCCTTCTTTCCTTGATAACATATTAGTTTTAACTGGCTACCGCCACTACCATACTGATACCATTTACCAATACGAGCTGTGCGTAGTTTTCACCTTCGATAAAACCTGCTTCATTAAATATTATTTTATAATATTTTCCAAAGTTATATTTAACTACTGCCTTACTAGGATTAATAATGACAATAATTTGTCTTCCTATTCTTTCATTATAGTATTTTATTGCAATAGCACCATAGTCAAGATTAACAAAATCAATTGATTTTTCAATCAGCAATTTATCGTTCAAACTAAAATATGGGGAATATTTCTTAAGTTTGATACAGTCGTGAAAGAAAGCAACCATTCCCTGGCGTTCAGCCGCTAAATGATAGTCGAATCCATTAATTTTATCACCCGAAATATATGAATTTATATCGCCCTTTTTGCTAGATGCTATCTCTTGTCCCGCGTGGATAAAAGGTACTCCAAAGGCCAAAATATTTACAGCGTTAATTAACTTTACTCTCTTTACGATCGTGTCGTCGTTCTCATTCGCACAGCACACCTTTAATTTATCAAACAAAGTTTCATTGTCGTGACATTCAACATAGTTTATCGATTGACTTGGTAAACTAAATAAAGGCGGGAAGGCCAAAGATATAACCGAGCCCAAAAAAACGTGTTTAAATCCATCGATATAGTTAGCGTCTCCGCTCAAATAACCTCGACCATTCATATCTTCGCCATAAGTATGACCTTTGATAATATCTCGAAAGCGATCATTAAAAAAACCAACTTCGGGAATTTTCATCGCATTATTCAAAGTCGTTTTCTGCACTGATGGAAGCGAAGTCGCCAAGTCCCAGCCTTCACCATAAAACATCAAATTTGATTTAATTCCCTTGCATGCCGAATAGGCAGACTTGATAGTATCGATATCAATAATGCCAATAAGATCAAATCGGTATCCATCGATTCCATAATGCTTCATAAAGAACTTCAGCGCATCAATAATAAGTTTTCTTGCCATATAGTGACGCGACTCGAAATCATTCCCACATCCTGAACCATTCGATAATGTTCCATCGGAATTTAAGCGAAAATAATAATTTGGACAAAGAATTTCCAGCGAATTTGAATAAGTTCGAAAAACATGATTAAAGACAACATCCATATTTACTCTTATTCCTTTGCGATGGAAACTCGCCACTAAATTGCGCAACTCCCGCATCCGGACATATGGATCTTCAGGATTAGAAGCATACGATCCTTCAACTGCAAAATAGAATTCTGGATCATAGCCCCAGTTATATGTTCTCAAGGGATCAGAATCATCAATGGTTTGAAAATCGTAAATCGGCATCAATTGAACATGGCTCACGCCAAGATTAGCGATGTAATCTAAACCGATGGGATGGCCTTCAGCGTCAGTCAGTCCCGCCTTCGCCAGTGCATTATACGTTCCCTTGTCGGGAAGATTAGTAAGTGAAGTCATATCGCGAACATTACATTCGTAAATTACAGCTTGAGTCGAAATAGAAAAAGGCGGAAGAAATTCATCATTCAATAAAACATCATCAAGTCGCTTCATATTTACCACATAGCCAAAACGAGAATTGGTATCAACCGATTTAGCATAAGGATCCACGGCTTCCACGTATTCACCATTCAGGTTAGCAAGATAAGTATACTTGCACCGATCTAAATCGCCTTCAACTTTGGCCTCGTATACTCCACCCTCGATACGATTCATCGTAGCGACAAATCGCGTGCCATCAGGCTTGATTATATTGACATTGACTGCGCTTGACAGCGGCGTAAACACTCGAAAAATTGTAAAATTTTCGCAATAAATAGCTCCTAATTCACCATCGTAACGATAATCTCGTTCCAATTCCAAATTGCTTCCTAAACACGAAATATTGATAGGGCAAAATTCATTCTCACCATTCGCTATCGCATATGATTTACCAGGAATAATTTCATAGTTAAAACGGAAGATGTAAATATAAGTAGATTTTGATTCCGACTTAGAAAGAAACTCCAAGTATCCCTTAAATTGGTAATCCTCATAAAATCTCATCTTCTCGACAAAAGAGGAGTCATTAGCTTTTTTCACTCTGACTTCCAAGGTACTATTATTTTTTAATGTCGCTTCAATATTTCTATTAATTAGCATCTATTTATTCTCCTCATAAAGATTAACAACGGCTATCGCATATCCATCGTGAGCAATGCTGACCTCACCCACTTCTCTAGCATTTATATATATGTGGGGTTTTCCGTTTTTGTCATCTATAACTTCTACATTCTTAAAGATAACAGTTTTATCTCCGCTCGCTTTAACATATGCTTCCTTGGCGGCAAAACGTCCACCAACGTATGATATTTTACTCAATTTTGACTCGTATGTTAACATTTGTTTTTTCTCGTTGGTGGAAAGAATTCTATCGCCAATTTTATCATAATCATCAACGATTCTAGTTAGATCCACGATATCAATGCCAATCATTTTGCACCTCTTTCCAAATAAATTGCATACTGATATTTTTTCATATCATTCAAAAAACAATTCATCTTTTTGCACGATAATTCATCGATATTATTAATAAAATCAACTAGTCTCACATTGTTAGATAAAGATTTCAAATAGAGGTTGCTTATAAATTCAAAGTTGTGAGCATTTTGAATAATGATTGAAATCAACTGCTTTTTAAGAAAATTGAAATGCTTATTAGACAGCAGTTTAATCTTTTTATCTGATATATATTTAACCAATTTATCGGGATTAAATGTTATCAGTTCCTCTTGCAATAACGTTCTCTCCCCTATTTCCAACATGCTGGAATTATGAATTTGAAATATCAATCCACTCTTTAAGGCTCCTGAGCTAAACGATGATTTTTCACCGAATACAGCATATGGTAAAAACTGATAGATAGCAAAAAGTTCATCCTTATATTTATCATATAAATCTTTCCGCAAAGGAAAGCAATAACTTAAGACAAGACGCGAAAATTTTTCTTTCGTATCCTTTTGAAATAATTTGTTATTGATTGCACTATTATTATCACCCAAATCTCGCTTAGTTTCTATTTCATTTACTTTCACCTTACTCGATGAACACAAACTTTTTTCTAAGATATTTCTAATTAAACTCTTGTCGACTTTTCCCATAAAGAGCACGCTTATATTTAAGCTGGAATAAAATCGGTTATAAAATTTTCTCAAGATAGTAATATTTATAGCTCTAATCTTTTTTTGACACTCTTTAAACACCTCCGTAGGATCAATATTCTTATATATAGCACCAGCAGCTTTCAAAAGGCTTAACTGTGACAAATTGTGTACCCTTTGTTCCATCTCAAAGATAGCCTCTTTTTTGGCGATTTCCAGCGTTTTGTTTGAAATATCAAAAGTAATAAAACAATCAAGTATATCAGTTAAAAAATCATATGGCTTTCCCGGAATCGAAATGTTGAATATCGTTTTAGATGAAGTAACCTCACTTTTAAAAGCGACTCCTTGTTCGAACATATTTCTATTTAGTAATTCATTAAGAGCAATATTAAAGGCCTTGGCCATAACCAAGGTGACTAAGCCATTAACCCTCATTTTATCTAATAGAATTTCATTTGGTTCCAATAATCCCGCATTGACAATAAAAGCCATTTGTATGGAGGTAACTTTAGTATCATCAATGATAGTTAAATGAGAATTTTCGCCGATTGTTTCTTCATAAATGCCCAGGGTCATCTTTTTGATGTCATTCATTTTCACTCCCCTTGATTCTAATGCTACCAATCAAATTTATCTTCCGTGAATATGCAATAAAATCCTCTTCTGTAATGCTATTTAATTTATCATTCATCGTTGCCAATGAATAGTCCAATCCTGCCAATCTTCCCTCAAACAAGTAATCGGCTAAATCTTCCGGATTATTAAATCCTTCCTTCAACTTATTTAATAAGAGATGCTTGATAAGAATAAAATTAGAAGCTATGTCACTTGTATATGTATCGATTACTTTCCTTTCAAACTCCTCAATAAAATCAATCGAAATATCTTGGTAAGAATAAAGATAAACACAAAAGCAACCAGTGGGAACAAAAAGTTTAACATCGATTACCTTGCAATTGTTATCAATTAAATAATCATTCATTATTCCATATGTTTCATTAAATAACATTGCCAGCAGTATATCGTGACAAAGTTTGACTTTTTCAGAGTGAACTTGCGATAAATTAAAAGCAAATCCAACATAATTTCCCTTAAAGCTATCATTCTCAATTTCTAGATTGTTCCCTCTTGGCAAAATTTTCTGCGGAAGAGTTAATGGAAATATTTTTATTGTTGGTTTAATCTTATTTCTCGATGCCAAAACAAAACGATAATTAGTATTTCCAATATAAGTCGCCATTCGATTGGATTTCAACAAATACTCTATGGCAAGATCAATGTCGAGATGATTAATTTTTTGTACTTTTTCTAACTTTCCATAAGGATATTTCCCCAGGGGTAAATCTGTCAAAAAATTTAGTTGCATCATTCGGTCAAGTTGAAAAATAGGGTCAGCATCCAGCTCAGCATATTTATACTTAACAATATCTAAAGCGCGTTTCAAATCGCAGGAACGTTTGCTCCATCCTGAATCAATCGTCTTCATCAGTCGTTTTCCCATCTTCATTCTCGGCTCAATTATAGTCTTTTGATTTAATGGCTCCGTTAGGGAACAACGTAAAAAGTACTTTCCATATCCTTCGCGAAAGTTAAAATTAATTCGATGAATAGAATTATCAAAAATGTTGCGGTTAAAGGGAGAAATTGAAAGCAGTATTGAAGTCAAGCCCAGTGCTTCTTTCGATATTTTCTCATCGCGATTTGCAATAAGCAGAACACTCAAGTAAGTTGAGTTGTACCTATCTTCATCAATGACAAAAAAATTCTCATCACGATTTATATTCGCCTTAGCATTTTCCGTTCTAATTTTATTCATATTAATTTTTTTCAGCGACAAAACTGATAGGTGATTTTAATAGATAATCCAAAAATTTAATATATTTTGCATACTTTATTTTCTTAATTGCTGTCGTTATGGCCTGTGAAGCAAAACGATTGGCGTAATCTTCGCACAAAATATTGAAATATTCGTCTACATCATTTTTATAAATTTCTAAATTGCGCTCAAAACAAGTACTTTTCAAATTTCTAAAATCCATGCGTGAAATTATCTTATTCGTCGAAAGGAATTC
>JAQWCB010000143.1 GCA_028707375.1 Bacilli bacterium
TAGACCAGCCACGAATAAAAAGGGTGAGGTCAAGAAAAAGATTGTCAATTTGTATCCAGGGTATATCTTTGTTGAAGCCATTATGTCTGATGACGCTTGGTATGTTATTAGAAATACTCAAGGTGTTACGGGATTAGTTGGATCTTCGGGAGCTGGAACTAAACCTTTCCCTATCCCGCGTGAAGATATGATGCCCATCTTGAAAAAGATGAACCTAGTTGAAGCGGTGTCGAAGGGCGAATACGCAATCGGCGACAAGGTAACGATTATCGATGGTGCTTTTGCTGATGAAGAAGGCGAAATTACATCAATTGATATTGCGAATTCCACCGCTGGTGTTACACTTATTTTCTTCGGGAGACCTACCAATGTTGATGTTCCTTTTGCATCAATTCAGAAAATTTCATAGTAAATCGACAAGCAATCAAAAATAACTACTATTGCTACCATTCAATAGTAGTTTTTCGCTTTATGCATTAAAATATTGAGGCATACGAATATCTAATAAATAAGCGTTAAAATGTGTTTCATTTTAATTTTATCTATAATTATTCTAAAATATTATATAATTAAGTATACTTAATGATTATTTCCATTGAGGAGATATGTAATAAGTGGTATGAAACGGAGGCTAAAGAATGCCTAAATTAAATCAGAATGACAATTCTAACCCATCTTCAAATCATCCTTTCAAAACGAGTTATTTGTATTTGATTGCAATTGTCTTAATTGCAATTTTTACATATGTATTTGTTGCCAATTACAACAGTAAAAAGGTTGATAGTTATAATGATGCGGATATTTCGACAAAGACTGGTGAACTTTACAAAATCTTAGATGAAGAAAATGTCACAAAATTGTCGATGGAGAATCATAAGGAGGGAGGCTTTTATTATCTCTCTGGAAGTTATACCAAAGGAAATGATTCGGAAGTTTATTACTTTGAGGCGACAATTAATAGCGATAACACAGTTGCGATAGATAATTATACTAATATTATAGATACAAGAGTATATTCAGAAACGGATGGCACTATCGTTCAATATTATGGTGGATCTAGAGGAATATATACTATTGTTGACTATTCAACTGAAACAAGTTTTGCTGATTATATACCAACAATAATTATTTGGGCTATCGTCATCATTTTGGGAATATATCTATTTAGAAAATTATCTAAATCCATTGGATCTTCGGGTGGCGCAGCTAATGCTCAATTTAATTTTAATAAATCACGAGCCAGGAGACAGACCCAATCAAAGGTCCGCTTTTCAGATGTTGCTGGATGTGATGAAGTTAAGGCGGAATTAGCGGAGATGGTTGACTATTTCCGCAACGCAAAGAAATATACGCGCCTCGGGGCAAAATTGCCTCATGGTGTTTTATTGGTTGGCCCTCCGGGAACAGGAAAGACTTTGCTAGCTAAAGCAGTAGCCGGCGAGGCTAAGGTTCCTTTCTATTCGATATCTGGATCAGATTTTGTTGAAATGTATGTTGGAGTCGGTGCTGGACGCGTGAGAGACATGTTTAAAGTTGCGAAACAGAACGCTCCTTGTTTAATATTTATTGATGAAATAGATGCCGTTGGTCGTCAAAGAGGCGCCGGTATGGGCGGTGGCAACGATGAGCGTGAACAAACCTTAAATCAGTTATTGGTCGAGATGGATGGTTTCTCAGATAATAATGGCATCATTGTCATGGCGGCGACAAATAGATCAGATGTTTTGGATCCTGCTTTAACAAGGGCGGGTCGATTTGATAAGCAAATTACTGTTGATCTTCCCGACAAAGAAGGAAGAGAAGCGGTTTTAAAGGTTCATTCGCGTAATAAGATTATTGCTCCAGATGTTGATTTTAAGGCGATTGCTTCGCGAACAGTAGGATTTTCTGGAGCTGATCTAGAAAATATCTTAAATGATGCAGCTATTTTAGCCGTTAGAGAAAAACGTGAAGCGATTACGATGGGCGATATTGATGAAGCAATCGATCGGCAAATTGCCGGACCTGCTAAGACGAATAGAGGTATCTCTCCCGAAGAGAAAAAGCGAATTGCTTATCACGAATCCGGCCATGCGGTTTTGGGAATTAGATTGGAACATTCAGAGAAGGTTCAACGAATCACTATTATTCCTCGCGGACGTACGGGCGGCCATGTTTTAATGACACCAGAGAACGATCGATTTGTTCTTACTAAGTCAGAGTTGATTGCGCGTATTGTTGGTTTGCTTGGTGGACGTACATCCGAAGAATTATTTATTGGTGATGTTTCAACAGGGGCTTCCAATGATATCGAACAGGCGACTCGAATCGCACGTTTAATGGTCACAGAATACGGAATGTCGGAATTAGGACCGATTCAATATGAGAAAAACACGGGATCTGTTTTCCTAGGGCGTGATTATAACTCAAATAAGTCGAATTATTCGACCCAAGTGGCTTTTGAAATTGATAAAGCCGTGCGCCAAATTATCGATGATGCCCACGACAAAGCGGTTGAAGTCTTGAATAAATATAAAGATGATGTAGCACTTATTGCTAAGACCTTAATGGATAAAGAGACAATAACTGCTGAGCAGATTGAATATTTAATCAAAAATAGAAAGTTACCACCTGAGCCCCCTAAAGTTGTTGTTCCAGATGTTGAGGAAAAGAAGCTAGAGACGGCTGATAAAAAAGTCGTTTTAGAAACAAAGGAATTGTCCCCTAAGCAAAAAGAATTACAAAAGGGATTGAAAATCATCAAAGATAAAATTGGGACTGTGGACAATGAAATCATTTTCCTTGTTGTTGAAGATCAAGATGGCTTGAAATTGACTCCACGCGGAGTGATTAAGGCCATTCAGCAATCATATGCAAAACATATTGCTAAAGAAATTGCCGAAGGTGGAAATCCCAAAATTGTTAATAAGCCTTGTATCAGTTTAACTTATAGCAAGAGTGAAATTGACAAGATGGCTGATTCGATTGAAGAATTTGCCGGTGCAATTGAAGACGAAACGCGAACGCTTGTTGTTGTAATAAAGGTTTCGACAGATGATTTTACTAAATTTAAGGATAACTTTGAGAAAGTTACGGGCAATTCAATTGTCAAAGTAACTCCGCCTTCGCCTAAAGGTGAGAAGACACAAAGAGAATTAAAGGATTTAGTTAATAAAGAAGAAGATGACAAGGACAAAAAATAAATAATTATTTTGATCCTAATTTGGCTCTCGATAATAATAAATGATTTAGAAAATATTGTTT
>JAQWCB010000144.1 GCA_028707375.1 Bacilli bacterium
TATCGGTATGCCTCTTGAAATATCCTATATCGTGTCTCTTGTCCTGACAGTGGTCATCTATGTTCTTGCAATAAGACATGGTAAGAAACTCAGAGCTGACAAAAACTTCTCGGCTGACGAAGAGTAAATTATTTTTTGGCTTGATATTCTGTATGGGATTCTTTTGAGAATCCGCCATATCATGGAATTTATAGAAATTAGGCAGAAGCACGAAAAAATATGGGAGTTAGTTGGGTGTGGATGTTTTTCGACTTCTCAAGAACACCGAAGCCATGAAATTTAACGAAAAACATAGATACGGGCAGAGCCTGGCGACAATAGGTAATTAGTAAGAAACTTAATGCTAACGCACCTAATTGAATGCTAGGTACATCCATGGTTTCATCTTTGAGATTTTCTATTCCAACCAGCTTAGCCAAGATATATTCACAGATGATTGTACTTGATGTGGAAACTACAAATTGCAATCCAGAGTTTGATAGAATAACAGAATTGGCAGCCCTTTGTATTGGGTCTGATGGTGTAGATTTTTCAATGGATGAATACGTGCAACTTCCGGATGACATAGAGATTGATCCAGAGGTGGAGAAGATAACTGGATTGACACGGGAATTTTTAGCGATGAAGGGATTACCAGAGAGCGAAGTTGCCCGTCGTTTTGCATTGATGTTACGGATTTCGGGTCCAATATTATTCGTTATTCATAATGCGCAGTTTGATTTATCATTTCTACGAAATATGTTTAATCGTTATGGTTATTTTTTTCCACAAAAATACGGAGTAATTGACACCTTAACTGTGTTTAAAGATAGATTTCCCTACCCACATAAGCTTAGTGATGCCATCTTATATTATAAAATAGATAATGTAGAAAATACACATCAGGCAATGGATGATGTGATGGCACTATGTGCTGTTTTTTCTGAAATGAACCTCGAAAAAGATGATTTGGCAGACTATGTAAATTTATTTGGCTATCATCCTAAATACGGATATATTGGAGAGAAAATACCGGGTATTGTCTATTCCCCTCAGGACTTCAATTCACCCATACGATTACCCGATATTATTAAAATTAGAGATTTATAGAAAATCACAGATTTGTGTATTGGATTTATATTGGAATAGCATAGATTATTTATATTGTGTCTACGGAAAATGACGATAATAATAATCTGAAACTTTATAATCGCTTATACAAAAAACTCAAACAAACAATATACTATACTCCTGATTTATGTTCTCAGGAAGCACTTGCACGTTATGAATTGAATGAGAAAGAGGAGAAAAATCAGGTAATCAAAGTTTTAAAGGCGTTATCTGGGGGGAGCCCATCGGATTTTGAAGAGATTAATAATATTGTTAATGACTGGATAAATAGAATAGATTATCATATACTTCCAAAATCAGTAGTTTTTGATGATAATAAGTCTAAATCTCTCTCCGAACGTACCGTCTCAAATGTAACTTCGTCCCCCGAATATTTTATTGATGGGATAAATTATTTCATTGACATTCCAGTTCCACTTTTGATACTGGATGTATGGTGGATAACAAAAATTGGCGTATTCTTGGATCAGGAATTGGGAGACTGCTGTTATGCTAACAGAATACATGATTTGGTGATTTCTAAAAAGAATAATGACAATAGCTCACATTTGTTCAAAAAATACATTAATCAATATAATGACTGGAGATCCAATGCAATGAAAAGTGCAAAGGAGGCAGTAACCAACCACGAAAATACACTTATATTCTCTCTTGATTTCGCCAACTATTTTTACTCAATTGACATAGATTTTAAGAAAATATTAGATAGTGTTGAGAATAAATTAGATTTGAGTAATAATATAGCATCTCAAGCTAATTTACGGAATAATTTGAATAAGATTCTTGAAAAAATCCATATTAGATCAACTGATTTAATTAAAGAGCCGGCAAAGAAAACCCACCCGAGTATCTTCTCAGAAGAGACGTGGGACAAAGGTAAGGATGGTCAAAAGAAAATTCTTCCAATTGGGTTACCCTCTTCTCAGATTCTTGCAAACTGGTATCTCAAAGATTTTGACAAAAAAATACTGGATGATTTGAAACCAAGATATTATGGTAGATACGTTGATGATTCTATCCTAGTTATATCACAACCGCAATATTCGAAGGATGAACTATCAAAAAGAATAACTGATTCAGATTTAGAAGACGTTATCAACAAATGTTTTGTTGAAAGAGGTATTCTTGCAAAATGTCCAAAAACTCAATCAACTGATCAGTGTCCCCAATATTACATAAAAGTTCCGGGTGTCCCTAAAAAAAGGATAATTGTAAAAAATAAAAAAATAAAGATGTTTCAGATAGATGCACATCATTCAACAGCTCTTCTGAAATTATTTACAAAAGCTATCGAAGATAATTCTCAAGTGTTCACGTATCTCCCTGAGGCTCCAATGAATGATCTTTGTGATGCAGACTTATATCATCTTGTCTATGAGGAGAGTGGAACGAATAAACTGAGAAATATTGAGAGATTAACCATTAATCAAGCTGCATTTTCAATTTTACTTGCTAAACAGTTGTCACATTTAAAAATCTGCGGCAAACCTCTCGAATATAGTGAGGAGTTTATTAAGACACTTCTCCAGGATTTACGCGGGATAAACTACCTTAGCTACATTCGTTCATGGGAGAAACTCTTCACATTATTTATTTTATCGCAAAAACCCGAGGGATTGAAAGATATCTATTTTGATATTAAAAAGAATATTTCATATTTACAATATTCTCGGGATAAGATATCCGAGGGTCGTGCCAAGAATGATTTAAAAAAATACGAAGAGTTAGCGTTAGCTTCAGCCTTAGCATTACTATCCAAGGAAAGTTTTGATAAATATTGTCCATATTCTAGGGTAGACAATGATGAGAAAAAAACGGCAACTCGGATATATGGTTTTTCCCGTTGTTTCAGGGATGCGAATATGCTTCGTCATCATCATGTTTCCTATCCCCTCCTAAATTATGTTAAAAATTATTCCGGTGATCTCTGTAACATTGATGTATTCAATGCTGGGTTTACAAACTCACTCGAACTGGATGAAGTGAAAATAAATAATACGCCGCGTTTCATTCACATTCATGAACTGCAGTTATTCTATGCTCTAAAAGATTTGAAAACAAAAGGGATGTTAACTTCTAGAAAGGATGCTG